>CALBMW010000340.1 GCA_937896275.1 uncultured Myxococcales bacterium | reverse complement strand
GCCCAACACCGAGGCCTACGATGCGATCGACGAGAACCCGTTCAAGTCGGCCCTGCAGGATCCGCTGTCGACCTTCTCGATCGACGTCGACACCGCCAGCTACGCCAACGTGCGGCGCATGATCAACGAGAGCCGGCTGCCGCCCAAGGACGCCGTGCGCATCGAGGAGTTCATCAACTACTTCACCTATGACTACGCCGGCCCGACGGGCGAGGATCCCTTCGCGGTGCACACCGAGGTGTCGGTCGCGCCCTGGAACCCGAAGCACCGCCTGGTGCACATCGGATTGCAGGGGCGCAGGGTCGAGACGGCCGCGCTGCCGGCCCAGAACCTCGTCTTCCTGCTCGACGTGTCGGGCTCGATGAACAGCCCCGACAAGCTGCCGCTGCTCAAGGCCGCCTTCCGACTGCTGGTCGACAACCTGCGCCCGCACGACAAGGTGTCCATCGTGGTGTACGCGGGCGCGGCCGGGCTGGTGCTGCCGCCCACCCACGGCAAGCAGAAGGAGCAGATCCTCGACGCCATCGACCGCCTGTCGGCGGGAGGCTCCACGGCGGGCGGCGCCGGCATCAAGTTGGCCTACAAGGTGGCGCGCGATGCGTTCATCAAGGGGGGCAACAATCGCATCATCCTGGCGACCGACGGCGACTTCAACGTCGGCGCCTCGAGCGACGCCGAGATGGAGCGGATGATCGAGACCGAGCGCGAGAGCGGTGTGTTCCTGACGATCCTGGGCTTCGGTCGCGGAAACTACAAGGACGCGAAGATGGAGAAGCTGTCGAACAAGGGCAACGGCAACGCGGCCTATATCGACAGCATCCTCGAGGCGAAGAAGGTGCTCGTCAGCGAGATGGGCGGGACGCTCCTGACGATCGCCAAGGACGTGAAGGTGCAGGTCGAGTTCAACCCCGCGAAGGTGAAGGGTTATCGGCTGATCGGCTACGAGAACCGAGCGTTGGCGAACCAGGACTTCAACGATGACAAGAAGGACGCCGGCGAGCTGGGCGCGGGTCACTCGGTGACGGTGCTCTACGAGGTCATCCCGGCGGGGAGCGACGAGGAGTTGCCGGGCGTCGATGCGTTGAAGTATCAGGCGCAGGGTGTGACGGACGCGGCCAAGACGTCGCCCGAGATGATGACCGTGAAGCTGCGCTACAAGCAGCCCGACGGCGACACGAGCACGCTGATCACGCAGCCCCTCGTGGACATGGACGTGCCGCTGGCCAAGACGAGCGCGGACTTCCGTTTCTCGGCCGCGGTGGCAGCCTTCGGCATGGTGTTGCGCGACTCGAAGTTCAAGGGCGACGCGAGCTTCGACACGGTCGTCGCCTGGGCCAAGGAGGCGATGAGCGGTGACACCGAGGGCTATCGCTTCGAGTTCCTGCAGTTGGTCAAGAAGGCCGCGCTGCTGGGGTCGCCCGCGCGCTGAGCGTCGGCGCCGCGTCGGCCTGTCGGAGCGTTCGAGCGGGCGCTCACCGGACAGGCCCCGCCGCGCAGGGTCGCTCGGAGTCGACGTCGCGCCGCGGCGCGCGGCCCGGTGCGCCCGGCGCCACGAAGAGGCCGGCGTCATGTTGAAGGGGCGATGAGCGTGCGGGAGGAGTCGTGCGGCGGCTGCCTGCGCCACTCGGGGTCGGGCCAAACTGACGAACGTATTCGTCCGCTCTGTCCACTGACGGCTGGCCCGTCTTCTGCGAGTCATGGCTCTGCCTTCTCCGAGCCGCGGCGCGCGACCGGGACGATCCGTGCCGCCTCGAGCCGAGCGGCCAACTCGACGCCGAGGGCCACCGCGACGCGGCGTGCGTCCGCCGCCACGAGGCACCGGGGTGCTGGTCACCACCGACCGCGCCGGCGCGTTCTACGACCTGGAGTCGGTGCGCGACGCCGAGATCGTTGGCGAGCGAGGGCTCGCTCTTCTATCGTCGGCCACCACCGCAACGACCTCCGACCGGAGAGGCCCGACGATGATCGATCACCTCAGCACCTACGCCCTGGACTACGACGCGACCGTCGCCTTCTACGACGCGGCCCTCACCGCGCTCGGCTATGCGCGCAACACGAACATGGTCGCCGCGTGGGATCCCGACTTCCCCACGCGCCGCCTGTGCGCCTACGGCCCGGGCGGCCGGCCCGTCTTCTGGGTGGCGGAGGACAAGGGGAAGCACACCCCGCGGCACGTCGCCTTCGTGGCCAAGGATCGCGCCGGGGTGCACGCCTTCCACGGGGCGGGGCTGGCTGCCGGCGGCGAGGACAACGGCAAGCCCGGCCCGCGGGAGCATTACCACCCGGGTTACTACGGCGGATTCCTCATCGATCCCGACGGCAACAACGTCGAGGCGGTGGTGCACGAGCACCCCTGATGCCTCTCCATTGCGCCGGGCGCCTCGTCCGAGAGCGCGGGCTCTTCGGTGGCCAGCGCTGTGCGGGCTTCGTTCGCGCGGCCCGGGCCGCGGGTCACGGGTCCAACCGGGCACCTCCGAAGTTTCGCCACGCCGCGACCGCCCGTCCGGGTTAGCATGCCCCCATGAGCGACCGTCTGCGACCCGAGCCGCGCATCGAACAGATGCTCTCGGCGATGGAGAAGTGGGGCGTCTCGGACCTCTTCCTGACCGAGGGGAAGGTGCCGGCGGCGCGGCGCCATGGCGCGGTCACGTTGCTCGACCAGCCGCCCACCTCGCCCGCCGAAGTGGATCGCTTCCTGGAGTCGGTGGCGCCGCCCGCGGCGCGTCAACGCTTCGCCGAGACGGGCGACCTGGACGTCGGGTTCACGCTCGCCGAGGGGCGGCGCTTTCGGCTGAACCTGGCGCGCCAACAGGGCAAGCGTACGATCGTGGCGCGGGCTCTTCCCAGCGGGGATCTGACGCTCGAAGGCTTGGACCTGCCCGAGCGGTTCGGCGCGCTGGCTCACCTGGCACGGGGGCTGGTGCTGGTCACGGGGGCCACCGGCGCGGGCAAGTCCACCACCCTGGCGGCGCTGGTCAATCACATCAACATGCACCGCCAGGTGCACGTGGTGACCATCGAAGAGCCGATCGAGTTCGTCCATCGAGACAAGCAGGCGCGCATCACCCAGCGAGAGGTGGGGGTGGACACGGTCAGCTTCCAGGTCGCCTTGCGCCAGGCGGTGCGCGAGAGCCCGGACGTCATCCTCATCGGCGAGATGCGCGACTTCGACACCATGCGGGTGGCCATCCAGGCGGCGCTCACCGGTCACCTGGTGCTGGCCAGCCTGCACACCATCGACAGCGCGCAGACCCTGCAGCGCGTCATCAGCTACTTCCCCGCCGAGCAGCGCGATCAGGTGGCGCTGGACCTGTCCATGTGTCTCGAAGCGATCATCTCGCAGCGGCTGTTGCCACGGTGTGACGTCCCGGGGCGCGCCGTGGCGCTGGAGTTGTTGACCCTCACCCCACCGGCCCGGCGGCTCGTGCGGGATCAGCGGCTGACCGACCTGATGGACCTCATGAAGGCCAGCCGGGGCGAGGGCATGGTGACCTTCGACCGTTCGCTGGTCGCGCTGCTGCGGGCCGGTCGCATCGACTACGCCACCGGGCAGGCCTACGCGAGCAACGCCGAGGAGTTCGCGCTCAGCGCGAAGGGTATGAGGACCGGCGTCGCCACCTTCGCGGCAGACGAGGGCGGGCCCCAGACCACCGACCTGGACATGCGCGCGCTGCTCAATCACATGCAGCGGCACGGCGCCTCGGATCTGCACCTCTCGGTGGGCCAGCCGCCCACCTTCCGCATGACCGGCGAGCTGGCCCCGCTCGACATGGCGCCGCTGACCCAGGCCGACGTCCGACTGCTGATCTACTCGATCCTGAGCGTTCGCCAGCGCACCACCTACGAGCTGGAGCGCGAGCTGGACTTCGCCCTCGCCATCGACGGGGGCCGGCGCTTTCGGGTCAACGCGTTCTTCGAGCGCGGCGACATGGCCGCCGCCTTCCGGTCCATCGAGGCCAATATCCCGACCGCGGAGGAGCTGGGCCTGCCCGACTCGATGCTCACGATGGGGGACGCGCCCCACGGCCTCCTGCTGTGCGTGGGGCCGACGGGCTCGGGCAAGACCACCTCGCTGGCGTGCCTGATCAACCGGATCAACGAGCGGCGCGCGTGCCACATCATCACCGTCGAGGATCCCATCGAGTACTCCCATGGGAACAAGCTGGCCACGGTGCACCAGCGGGAGGTGGGCGCGGACACCCAGAGCTTCTCGGCGGCGCTCAAGTACGTGCTGCGCCAGGATCCGGACGTGATCCTGATCGGCGAGCTGCGTGACCTGGACACGGTGAGCGCGGCGCTGACCGCCGCGGAGACGGGGCACCTGGTGCTGGCCACCCTGCACACCAACGACGCGGTGCAGACCATCGATCGCGTGATCGACGTGTTCCCCGCGCACCAGCAGGGGCAGGCCCGCTCCCAACTCTCGGCGTCGCTGTTGGGCGTGGTCTCGCAACGCCTGCTGCGGCGCGCGGACGGCCAGGGGCGGGTGGCCGCCTTCGAGGTGATGGTCGGCACCCCGGCCATCCGCGCCTTGATCCGCGAGAACAAGATGCACCAGGCGGTGAGCGTCATGCAGTCGGGGCGCGGCAAAGGCATGGTCACGCTGGAGAACAGCGTGCAGAAGCTGCTGCACGACGAGGTGATCGACCGCGCCGAGGCGTCGCGCTACGTGGCGGGCCTGCTGGTCGCGGACGAGCCCGCGAGCTGACAGGCGGTGGGGCCCCATCAGGGGCGGCCCGCGACACCGTGGCAGCTACGCTTCCTCGGGTGGGAGACGCTCGATGTCGGCGTAGATCTCGTCGATCGGCACCGCGATGCCCAGGGCCGGCAGCGCGACCGCGCCTTCGGTGTACTCGGTCATCAACCATTGCCCGGTCTCGAGTCGGCGGAAATGCTCCACGCGGCGCTCGACCGTCGAGACCACGACGTACTCGCCGAGGCTGGGCAGGCGGCGGTAGTGCGCGAACTTCGCGCCCCGGTCGTAGTCCCCGGTCGACTGTGACGCGACCTCGACCACGAGCGTCGGGTTGAGGAGGACCATGGGCTCGTCGGAGCGAAACTCGGGATGCCCGCAGACCACCGTGATGTCGGGGTATGCATAGAGGCCCGTCGCGCTCACGTGGACACGCTGATCGCTGTTCAACGTGAGGCATGGCCCCCCGCGCAGCCTGCTGCCCAGGCAGACGGTGAGGTTGGTCGCGAGCAAGTTGTGCCGCGGCTTGGCGCCGGCCATCGCCACCATCTCGCCGTTGACGTACTCGTGCTTCTCTTCGGCGGCTCGCTCTCGCGCGAGGTACTGGGTCTCGGTCAGGCGTTCGCGGGGCGCCGTGCTCATGTGGCCTCCTCGGGCCCATTGTGCCCAAAGCCATGGGCGGGCGCGACACGCGGCGCTCCGGTTGGCGGTCCGCGCGTCGCCCTCGGCTTGTATTCGCGGTTCCAAGGGCGTTTCCTGGTCTGCATCGGTTCGCGCCGCCGCACGGGGCGCGCGCGCTCCCCGTCGCGGAGAGTCGAGGTGCTTCATGGGGTTCCAACAGCAGGTGATCGCCGACGGGCCCGCCCGCTACGTCCTGCCGAGGATCGGCGACATGAAGACCGACGTCGTCGCCTTCCTCTCGCCCGATCTCTTCGCCCAGACCGATGAGGCGCTGTGGTCGCAGGCCGCGCGGGCCGCGACCTATGAGGGCGCCATCGGCCTGTACCTGATGCCCGACACCCACCTCGGCTACGGCATCCCCGTCGGCGGCGTGCTGGTGACCGACGACACCATCGTGCAGGCGGGCAGCGGCTACGACATCTCGTGCGGCGTGGTCTACATGCGCGTGCCCGATCTGCACGCGGCCGACGTGGCCGATTGGGATGCGCGCGCCCGTTGGGTCCGCGCGGTCGAGGCGCGCATCGCGCTTGGCATCGGCGATCATCGGCCGCGCGGGGCGCCCCACGTGCGCCTGGACCACATCGAGGACATCCTGCTTCACGGCGCCAAGGCGCTGGGCGTGCCGGCCGATCTCTGCGAGCGCCAGTTCATCGAGGTCGAGGAGGCGGCCTTCGATCCCCGCGCCATCCCCAGGGCGTGGGCCAAGGCGCGCCCCCAGCTCGGCTCGGTGGGCGGCGGCAACCACTTCATCGAGATGCAGGTGGACCGCGACGACGGCAGCGTCTGGGTGATGGTGCACTGTGGCTCGCGCGGCTATGGCTGGCAGACGGCCAATCACTTCTTCTACGAGGGCGCGCGGCTGCGCGGGCTGCCGGCCAACCGGCGCGAGTCCTCGTGGCTGCGGGCCGACGAGCCGCTGGGGCGCAGCTACTGGGCGCACCACAACAGCGCCGCCAACTACGCGGTGGCCAACCGACACACCATCGTGCGCGGGGTGGGGGAGGCGACCGTCGAGGTGTTCGGGAAGCAGCCCGACGTCTACTTCGAGATCAGCCACAACCTGGTGCAGCGGGAGACCCTCGTGCTGCCCGACGGCAGCACGCGGCTTGGCTTCGTTCACCGCAAGGGCGCGACGCGGGCCTTTCCGGCCGGCCACCCCGACCTGCGCGGCACGCGCTGGGCCGAGACGGGGCACCCGTGCCTCATCCCGGGGTCCATGCTGGACGGCGCGGCGGTGCTGTTCCCACTCGAGGGGGCCTACGCCTCGGGGTGTTCGGTGAACCACGGCTCGGGCCGGCTGATGGGTCGCGGCCACGCCAAGCGCGAGCTCGCCCACCTGCACGACGAGATCGACGCCGAGATGGCGACCGTGACCCGTACGCTCGGCGGCGTCGCGGTCACCGGCGTGGTGGGCAACACCGCGCGCACCCCGCTCGACGAGTGCGGGCACGCCTACAAGGATCTCGACGCGGTGCTCGGGGTCCTCGAGGCGCAGGGCATCGCGCGCGTCGCGCACCGCCTCTTTCCGGTCGCCAACCTCAAAGGCGCGGACTGACGCGGCGCCCTCGGCGACCTCACTCCGCCTTGATTCCCCATCACCGCAAAGTTATGGTGCGACCAACGCGGGCCGCTGCACGCAGCGCGCCGTGAGGGGCGCTCAATCCGTGGGGGCAGTGACCGTGTGGAGTCACGAGCAGAGAGAACATCTGCCTGAGGCCGGACGCTACCTCGTCTGCGGTACGCGCCCACGCGCCCTGCCTGTGCAGTCTCCGCTCGCGCGCGCGCTGCGTCGCCTGGGCGTCGGGGCCGAGGTGGTGGTCGAGAGCGACCAGCTCGCCGGGGCGCAGGGCGGCCTGGGCGTCGAGTCTTTGCTGCCCGCCCATCTGGTGGAGCGCGTACGGTCCTTGCCGATCTGGGCGGCCATCTATCTTTATAGCTTCGAGGGGGTCGTCGTCGTGATGCCCGTCGACCGCTTCGGCCGCTACCTGGTCGAGTGCTTCGAGGGGCCGCACCGCGATCGGGCCGCCGAGGCCTTCGCCCTCCGCGCCGCGGATCGGCTGACCCTGACGGTGGCCTTCCGGCCGCCCCGGATTCCCCTGCGCAACCGTCGGTCGGCGGCCTTCGAGCTCGCCCGGGTCTGAGCGACCGTTCGCTCGCGCCCGTGCCGTTCGCGTGCGCAGCGGCCCGGTCACGTGCAGCGGCCCGGACACGCGCTGCGGCCCGGACCCGCGCACGCGCAGCGGACGCGCGGGACCAACGCTCCCCCGATGCGCGGATCAGACGGTGACTACCGCCCGTCGTAGCGCGGCACCCGCTTCTCGAAGAAGGCCGCGATCGCCTCGCCGAAGTCATGGCTCACCACGGTCGCCGCGAAGCGCTCGACGTCGGCGTCCGCGGCGGGCATGGCGACGTCGCGCGCCTCACGGAGCGTTGCCTTGATGGCCCGCACCGCGAGAGGCGGCTTGCTGGCAAGGTCGCGGGCGACGGCCTGGGCCGCGCCGATGGGATCGCCCTCCAGCCGCAAGCCACCGGCGCGCAGCTCGTTCGCCGACACGGGATCGCCGGTGAGCGCCAACCAACTCGCGGTGTGGCTCCCGAAGGCGGCCACCAGGCGGGGCACGATGCCCCAGCCCAGGTGCATGGCGCGGTCGACCTCGGGCAGCGCCAGACGCGCGTCGGCGGCGGCGACCCGCAGATCGCAGGCCAGCGCCAGGCCCAGGCCGCCCCCGACCACCCAGCCGCGCAGGGCCACCACGGTGGGTTGAGGCAGCGCTGACCAGGCGTCGAGCAGTTCGCGGCCCGCCCTCGCCACGGGTCGGCCGTCATCGGTGCGCATGCGCTCCGCCAGATCTGCGTCGGTCAGATCGGCGCCCCGGCTGAAGTCGCGCCCGGCGCCGCGCAGGAGCACCGCGCGCACGTCGTCCCGGGGTTCGAGCTCGCTCGCGATGTCCCGCAGGGCGGTCATGGTCCGCCAGCTCAGCCGGTTGCCCCCCGGCCCGTCGAGCGTGACCGACGCGATGCCGTCCGAGACGGTCAGGGTGACGCCATCTGTCATGCGTGGTCGGCCTTTGCCCTCTGTGGGTCTACCGCTGAGCCGTGGCGTCGGGGGAGACGGCGCGGCCCGGGATCCTACGGCGACGGCGTACCACGAGCAGCCCGACGAAGGCCAGCCAGACCGGGCCAGGCGCGCGGCCGCTGGCGTCGCACGCGCAGCCCTCGTCGCCGCCGTCACTGCCGCTGCCCGCCGCGTCAGCCGCCCCAGCATCCAGGGGGCCGCCGCCCG
>CALBMW010000339.1 GCA_937896275.1 uncultured Myxococcales bacterium | reverse complement strand
GTCCCCTTCGAGGGCCGGCGGCCGATCGGTCGGCCAGCCCGCGACCTCGCAGAGGCGCAGGCGCGCGGCCTCCTCCTCGCGCTGTGCCTCGACGAGCTGCCCGCGCGCCTGCGCAAGCTCGGCCTGGGCCACGAGCACCGTCAGAGGCGAGTCCTCCCCGGCGTCGCTCCTCTGCACGGCGATGCGCTCGAGCCCGGCCGCGAACTGCTCGACCTGCCCCGCCGATGCCACCCGCTCGCGTGCGATCAGGGCGTCGAAGAAGAGCCCGTCCACCCGCGTGTGGATCTGCCAACGGGCCTCGTCCAGCTCCGCGACCGCGACGTCGCGGCTTCGCTCGGCCGCCTCCACGCGCAGTGCGCGCTCGCCCCCCACCTCGATGCTCTGCTGTACGGACACCCCGGCCTCGAAGGACGTGCTCGACCCGACCGTCCTGCCGCCCAACGCGGCGGTGATCTCTGGGTTGGCCTGCAGGATGGGCGTGGCCCCCGCGACATCGGCCTCCCCGCGAAGGGACCGCGCCCGAGCGATCCGGAGGGCGGGCGCGTAGCTGTCGGCGTAGGCGAGGAGCTGCGCCAAGGTCGCGGTCTCCGTCCGCGCCGGATCGGGAACGGGGACGCCCGGCACGAACACCTCGGCGCGCCCCGAGGGCGCCGCGGGGAGGGCTCCGGCCGGAAGCGGCGGCAGCAGCGCGGATCGGCTCGCGGCGCAGCCAACAGCCGACGCGATCCCGAGCGCGAGGCCAGCGCATCTCGCCACGAGACGTCCGTCGATCGCAGATCTCGCCGCGCCGAACCTCGGGTGCGTCCTCACCTGAACACCTCCGCAGCGTCGGATCAGATGAGGCCGAGGAGGACCAGCGCCCTCTCGATCTCGAGATGAAGGATGTCGAGCGGGCCGCTCCCGACGGCATGCGGCAGCATCGCGACGAAGGTGAGGGTGCCGGTCAGGGCGACGAACGGCGCCTCCCGCTTTCCATGCACGGCGCGCTCGTCGGCGTACCCGATGAGCAGGCCGATCCGAAGCCGAATGGCCTCGGCGTCACCGTCGCCGAGCGCCGCCGTCCATGCGCCCGGCCGGCGACCGGGTCGGGCCGCGGTGACGATGGCCTGGGCGAGCGAGAGGGGCTCCCCGCCGGCGTGCACAGCCTCGGCGTCGCAGGAGGCTTCGCGCGCGAGCCGCCAACGCCGAAGCTCCGGTCGCAGCAAGGGCGCGAGAGGGTTCAACGAGAGGCAGACCGCCGCGAGGAAGTAGCGCAGCGGGTCGAGCGCATGGGCGTGTGCGTTCTCGTGGAGCAGCGCAGCCACCAGCGCCTCGTCGTCGAGCGAGTCGACGAGCTCCACCGCAACGACGACGCGCGGTCGAACGAGGCCGGTGGTGCAGATCGGGTGGAGGGCGCCGGTGACCACCTCGACCCGGAGCGCGCCGAGCGCCGAGCGTGCCGCGCACGCCTCGCGAACGCGGCGCGCCTGAGCGCTGGAGGGGCCCACCGGGCCACCCGCCGCTCCCGGCGCGGCCAGCTCGTGACGCAGCCGCCGCCCGCCGGCCACGAGAAGCAGCAGCGTCAGGCACAGCGCGAAGACGAGCTCGTCCCGGCAGTCGAAAGCGTCGAAGTGATCGAACAGACACGCCGCGATCGCGCCCCCTGGCTCCGACTGATGGACCGCCGCAGAGATGAACCACAGCACGGGAGCGATCACCGGAGCGATGATGACCAGCCATGTGGCGGTGGAACCGAAGCGCGGCAGGTGCCTGGTCGAGCGCCGGCGCAGCACGAGCACCGCCTTGGCCAGGACGGTCGCGGCGGGCACCGCGAGCAGGAAGACCACGAGGGCCCCGAGCAAAGGAAACGCGAGCGCGTTCAACACTTCAGCTCCCGCCTCCGCGCCTTGATGAGCGCCTCGAGCCGCGCGAGCTCGTCGCCGTCCGCCTCGGAGACGCGCTCCACGAGGTAGGCGACCGCCTCGTCGCGCCCAACGCCGGGCAGGCTCGCGAGGACCTCTCGGGTCAACTGACGCAGGAACTCGTCGCGGCTCATCCGAGTCCGGTACACGTAGCGACGGCCCTCGCGTTCACGCTCGAGCAGCTCCTTGTCCGTGAGGCGGTTCACGGTCGTCATCACGGTGGTGTACGCGATCTCGCGATCACGCTCGAGCTCGCGATGGACGTCGGCGACGGCGAACGTGTCCCACGACTTGGCCCAGATGACCTCCATGATGTCGGCCTCGAGATCGAACAGAGACGTGCGGATGCCTTCCTTCTCGGGCCGAATGCGGATGCCCTTCATCGTCAGCCCCTCCTGCGCGCGAGCGCGGCCGGTCAACTACTACCGTAGATAGTAGAGCGAGGAGGCGATGTCAACGCGTCCACGCGGTGTGCCCGTTCTCGACCCGAACGCTCCTCGCGATGTCACGACTCGGACACCTGCCGCCCGCTCGCGCCCCGGAGCGTGATGCCCCGGTGACCAGACCGGGGCGCCCGTGCGGTCCGAGTAACGAAACACACGCCCCAGGGCTCCGACGCGACGGCACACCCGGTGCGTCATCGATGAGCGTCGCCGTCCGCGACGCCTCGACGTGGAGGTCCGTCATGGCCGATGCGTCTCTCCGATCCCCCCCGCAGGGCACTTCACCTCGGTCGGGTGCTGCACCTCGGCGCTGCGATCTTCTTCGGCGCGTGCCTCGCGCCCGGCTGCGACACCGAGAAACATCGTGCCGAAGTGGACGCCGGGACGCCCCTGCAGTTCGTCTCGGCCGACACCGACGACGGGCGGCAGCGCTCCGCCGCCGACTACGGCGGCCCCTCGCGCGGAGGCGAGGACAGCGGGGGCCAGGCGCAGGTCGTCGAGGGCGACATCTACCGGGTGCTGGGCCCCGGCGTGCTGCTGAACCTGAACAATTATCGCGGCTTGCAGGTGATCGACTTCGCCGATCCCGCCAACCCGACACTGATCGGCCAACTGCAGGTCACCGGCGAGCCGATCGAGATGTACGTCGCCGACAAGCGCGCCATCGTCCTGCTGAACCACTGGCGCGGCTACTACGGCGTTCGCGACGACCTCCTGCCCGATCGCTTCGAGGGCGGCGTGGTGCTGTCGATCGCGCTGGGCGACGGCACCGCGCCCCGCGTGCTGGATCATGCCCGCGTGCCGGGCGCCATCCGTACCAGCCGCATGGTCCAAGGCGGCGGTCGCAGCGCGCTCTACGTGGCCGCCCAGCGCAGCGAGTGGCTCGAGCGCGACGGCGCCTCGACCTGGGCCTCGCACACCGTGGCCGCGAGCTTCCGCGTCGAGGCCGACGGCAGCCTGAGCGCAGGCACCGAGCTGGATCTGGGCGGGGACGTCGCGGACGTGCAGGCCACGCCCGAGCGTCTGCTCGTCGCACGCAACACATGGGCCCCCGAGGAGTCGCCGGGGCGCGTCGCGCTTGTGGACATCAGCAGCCCGGAGGGCACGATGACTCTTCTGGGCGAGGTCGAGGTGGCGGGCCAGGTGCGCAACCAGTTCGACATGGACCTGCGGGGCGACGTCCTGCGCGTCGTGTCCACCGGCCCCCAGACCAACCACGTGCAGACCTTCGACGTCTCGCAGGGCGACAGCCTCGCGCCGCTCGACCACAAGACCTTCGGCGACGGCCAGCAGCTCTTCGCCACCCTCTTTCACGGCAACAAGGCCTTCTTCGTCACCTACCTGCGCCGAGATCCCTTCCATGCCTTCGAGATCGACGACGACGGCCGCATCACCGAGCGCGCCGAGTTCGTCGTGAGCGGCTGGAACGAATTCTTCCGCGTGGCCGCCGGCGGCGACCGACTCATCGGCATCGGCGTGGACGACGCCCTCGGTCAGGCCCTGGCCGTGAGCCTCTATGACATCACCGACCTGAGCAACCCGACCCCGCTCCTGCGGCGCGCGCACATCGCCTTCGAAGGTGCGTGGAGCGAGGCGCGCTGGGACGACCGTGCCTTCTCGGTGCTCGAGGATGCCGTGTCGGTGGCCGGCCCGGAGGACGCGACCGAGACCGGCCTCGTCCTGCTGCCCTTCACCGGCTTCGACGCCGACGCCCAACGCTACCTGTCGGGCGTGCAGATCTTCACCTTCTCCCCAGACACCCTGACGCGCCGCGGCGTGATGGAGCACGGGACGCCCGTCCGCCGCACCTTCGCTGCTGGCGAGGGCCTGCCGGCCAACCTGTCGGACGAGGCGCTGACCTTCCACGACGCACGCGATCCGGACGCGCCGGTGGCGCTCGGTACGGTCGAGCTCGCGCCCAACTATTCTGACTTCTTCATCTTCTCCGACTACGGCGTTCGGCTTCACGACCGCCAGAGCTGGGCCTGGTGGGGCACCAGCGCCATGACACCGCCCACGTCGCTGGAGTCCGTGTCGCTGGCCGACGACCCCGATCTCGGCGAGGTCGTGGCCCAGGTCGAGGTCCCGGCGGGCGCCGCCGTCTTCGAGATCGGCCCTCGCCTGGTCTCGGTGTCGACGCGCCCGGTCCCCCCGACGTCGCCCGATCAGGCGTGGTCCTATGCCTCCGATGTGCAGGTCATCGACTTCACGAATCCCACCGCGCCCGTGGTCGAAGGCACCCTCAGCACGCAAGCCATCCCCGTGGGTTGGGCCGAGCCGGGTGGTGCCGAGCCGGCGCTGGCCTGCGATGGGTGCCGCGCCTTCTCACCCTGGCTCGACGCCTACGCCGTGGGCGACGCGCTGGTCTTCGCGGAGCGTGTGCCGCAACAACGCCTCATCGGTCACGAGCGCGTGTGCGCCGTCCAGCCGGCGGCCCCCCAAGGATGCGCCACCGATCCGGGCGAGCCGGGCGTGGGGGGCGGCGACAAGGTCGAGGTCCGGGACTGCTCGTTCTTCGCCGGCGGCATCACGTGCCGCACGCTCAACGGGGCGCCGGAGACCTGCACGGGCGAACTGCAGCGCTGCAGCTACGCCGAGGGCGCGCTGGTCTGCGAGCCGGTCACGGCCGACGAGGCCGGCGCCACCGAGTATTGCAGGGACGACGACCGCTACCGCTACTGGGCCTCGTTTCGCTTGCACGTGCTCGACCTGAGCCACCCCGACGCACCGAGGATGGCCCAACGCATCGACCTGCCCGTGGACGACGAGGCCGTCGCCTTGCTGGCGGTCGGCGACGCCCTGTACGTGACGCACCGCGAGGCGGTGAGCGTCAGCGACGACCCCCGCGCCTACGTGCGCTACTTCTACCGACGCGTCGATTTGTCCCAGCCCGACCGGCCGATGGTGGGATCGGCGGTGAACATCCCAGGTGAGCTGCTCGCGGTGAACGGCAACACACTCTTCACGCGCGACCCGGTGTGGGGCGACGCGGGCGTCGAGACGGCCGTGCACCGCGTGCTGCTCGAGGGCGGCGTGCCCCGCGTCGAGGCGACGCATCGCTTCGTCGACGCGTATGTGCAGACGGTGCTGCTCGACGGCGCGGGGCACGTGCTCGTGAGCCACGGACCGTCGTGGAGCGGGCCGGGC
>CALBMW010000338.1 GCA_937896275.1 uncultured Myxococcales bacterium | reverse complement strand
ACCGCGCGGGTGTCCCCGAAGGCGTAGATCTCGAAGGTGCGTTGGTGGCCGTCGAGGTCGAGGGTCAGCGCCCGGCCGATACGGCACAGCACTTGGGCCACCATCGCGCGCTCCCCGATCTGCACCCGCCAGCGACCGTCGGCGCGCTGCGCATAGTCCACCCGCAGCGTGGACTCACCGAGGGCGTAGCGCGCCTCGGCCGGCCGCCACGGGTTGTTGCGCCAGCCCGCGCGCAGCGCCGGCAACAGGGGCGCGGCGGCCCGACGCTCGAGCGCGTCGAAGAGCGTCGCCGCCACGGCGCGCCTGGCCTCGACCTGGGCGTCGATGCGCGGGCTCCAATCCGGCAGGTGATCGGCGATGAAGTGCGTCGTCAGCGCACCACGGGCGTAGGACGGGTGCGCCAGCACCGCGCAGAGGAAGCCCTGGTTGGTGATCACGCCGGGCGCGCGCAGGCCGCGGAGCGCCCCCAGCATGCGCAGGTTCGCCTCGGATCTCGTCTCGCCCCAGGCGATCACCTTCGCGAGCAACGGGTCGTAGTGGATGCTGATCTCGCTGCCGGCGCAGACCCCGGCGTCCACGCGCACGTGGGGCAGATCCGGCACCCAGAAGTCCTGCAACCGCCCGATCGAAGGCAGGAAATCGCGCGCAGGATCCTCGGCGTAGAGGCGGCACTCCACCGCGTGCCCGCGCCGCGTGATGGTCTGCTGCGCGGGCAGGTGATCGCCCTGCGCGACGAGGATCTGCAAGCGCACCAGATCGAGCCCGGTGATCAGCTCGGTGACCGGGTGCTCGACCTGCAGCCGCGTGTTGACCTCGAGGAAGTAGAAGCCGCCGTCGGCGTCGAGGATGAACTCGACGGTGCCCGCCCCGACGTAGCCCAGGGCCTCGCCGGCGGTCACCCCGGCCGCGCACAGCCGAGCGCGCAGATCGTCGTCGAGGGCCGGCGAGGGCGACTCCTCGACGATCTTCTGGAAGCGCCGCTGGATGCTGCACTCCCGCTCGAAGGCGTGCACCACGCGCCCGTGCTCGTCGCCCAGGATCTGGACCTCGACGTGGCGCGGCGAGCCCACGTACTTCTCGACGAGCAGGGTGTCGTCGCCGAAGGCCGACCGCGCCAACCGCCGGGCCTGCGCCAGCGCCGCGGGCATGGCCTCGGCCGACGCGACGATCGACATGCCCTTGCCGCCGCCGCCCGCCGTGGCCTTCACGAGGACGGGGAAGCCGATCGCCATCGCCTCGGCGCCGAGCCGCGCGTCCGACTGATCCGAGCCGGCGTAGCCGGGCGCCACCGGCACGCCGCGGGCGGCCATGAGGGTGCGCGCGGCGCCCTTGTCGCCCATGACGTCGATCGTCTCGGCGCGCGGGCCGACGAAGATCAGGCCGGCCTGCTCGCAGGCCCGCACGAAGGCGGCGTTCTCGGCCAGGAAGCCGTAACCGGGGTGCACCGCCTCCGCGCCCGTCCGACGCGCCGCGTCGAGCAGCGCCGGGACGCTCAGGTAGCTCTCCGCCGCCGGCGGCGGGCCGAGCCGCACCGCCTCGTCGGCGAAGCGCACGTGGGGCGCGTCGGCGTCTGCGTCGCTGTAGACCGCCACCGTCGCCAGCCCCATGGCCTTGCAGGTGCGCAGGACGCGCAGTGCGATCTCGCCGCGGTTCGCGACGAGCACCTTACAGAACCGCATGGGCGCGCCCCTCACAGGCTCGTGGTGGCGGAAGACACTCAGTGGCGGAAGACGCCGTAGGCCATCGTGCCCGCGACCGGCGCGTTCATCGCCGCCGAGAGGCTGATGCCCACGACGTCGCGCGTGTCCCGCGGGTCGATGATGCCGTCGTCCCACAGCCGCGCGGTGGCGAAGAAGGCGTCGGACTCCTTGTCGATCTGCTGGTGCAACATCATCTTCATCATCTGGAGTTCGGGCTCATTGACGGCCTGCCCCGCCCTCTCGGCGGCGCCCCGCTTGACGATGTCGAGCACCCCGGCGAGCTGCTCGCCGCCCATCACGGCGATGCGATGGTTGGCCCAGCTGAACAGGAACCGTGGGGCGTAGGCGCGGCCGCACATGGCGTAGTTCCCTGCCCCGTAGCTCGCGCCCATCATGATCGTGATGGCCGGCACGGTGCTGTTGCTCACCGCGTTGATGAGCTTCGCGCCGTGCTTGATGATGCCGCCCTGCTCGTACTCCGTGCCCACGATGAAGCCGGTGATGTTCTGCAGGAAGAGCAGCGGGATGTCTTTCTGATTGCACAGCTGGATGAACTGCGCGCCCTTCTGGGCCGACTCCGAGAACAACACGCCCTGGTTGGCCAGCACCCCGACCGCGTAGCCGTGCACGTGGGCCCAACCACAGATCAGGGTCGAACCGAAGGCGGGCTTGAACTCGTGGAAGCGGGACCCATCGACCACCCGCGCGATGACCTCGCGCGCGTCGAAGGGCACCCGCACGTCGGGCGAGACGATGCCCAGCAGCTCGTCGGGATCGTGGGCCGGCGGCTCGGACACCCGCTGGGGTCCGGGCCCCTGCTTGCGCCAGTTCAGATCGGCCACGATGGCCCGGCCCAGGCGGATGGCCTCGTGCTCGTCGCGCGCGAGGTAGTCGCTCACCCCGCTGACCCGGCTGTGCATGGCCGCGCCGCCGAGCGACTCCTCGTCGGCGTCCTCGTTGGTCGCCATCTTCACGAGCGGCGGCCCCGCGAGGTACACCCGCGCCTGCTGGTCGACCATGACCACGTAGTCGCTCATGCCCGGGATATAGGCCCCACCCGCGGTCGAGCTGCCGAAGACCAGCGCGACGCTCGGCTGCTGCCGCTGGGACGCCCGCGTCAGGTTGCGAAAGGACTGGCCGCCGGGCACGAAGATCTTCGACTGGTTGGGCAGATCGGCGCCGGCCGACTCCACCAGGTTGATGGTGGGCAGGCGGTTGTCGCGCGCGATCTCGGCGAGCCGGTGGCTCTTGAGCACCGAGTACTCGTTCATCGCGCCGCCCTTGATGGTCGACTCGGTGGCGCTGATCAGGCACTCGACGCCGCTGACCAGGCCGACGCCGCCCACGATGCTCGCCCCCGGCTTGACGCCGCCGCCGGCCTTGTAGCCGGCCAGCGGGCAGACCTCGAGGAAGTGGCCGTCACGATCGAGCAGCAACTCGATGCGCTCGCGAGGCAACAGCTTGCCCCGGTCCTTGTGACGCTGGACGTACTTCTCGCCGCCGCCGACCCGCGTCTCGGCCATGGCCGCCGCCAGCTTCTCGAGCGAGGCGAGGTTGGCGGCGCGGTTCTGCTCGAACTGGGGTCCACGCGGATCGACCCGGGTCGGCAGCGGAGCCATCAGGCGACGCCCAGGATGCGGCGGGCAGCCTCCGGCGAGGCGACCGTGCGCCCCGCCTCCTGCGCCACGCGCACCAGGGCCTCGATGAGCGGCCCGTTCCCGGCGGTCTTGGCGCCCCCGGGCAGGTAGAAGGTGTCCTCGACCCCGGTCCGCAGGTGCCCACCGAGCTCGGCGGTGCGCCGGTGGACGTCCCACACCTCCTCGCGGCCGATGACGATGGCCTGCCACGCCGTCTCCGGCCCCATCTCGTCCACCAGCAGCGGTAGCCAGGCCGCCTTGGCCGGCATGCCGCTCGCCACGCCCATCACGAGCGACACGTGCACGGGCGACTTCAAGAGGCCCTTGGCCTGGAACATCGCGACGCTGCGGACGATGCCGGTGTCGAAGCACTCGCACTCGGGCAGCACCCCGAGGCGGTCCATCGCGAGGACGAAGCGCTCGATCTTGCCGACCTCGTTGTCGAACAGCATCGGTGGCCAAGCCCACTGCCCGTTGCCCCGCAGCTTCAGGTAGTTCAGCGAGCCCGCGTTGAGCGCCGCCATCTCGGGGCGCACCCGCTCGAGGCAGGCCACGGGACCCGAGATGTCGTCGCCGACCACGCCGGTCGAGAGGTTCAGGACGACGCCCGGGCAGGCGGCCCGGATGGCGTCGCAGATGGCGCCGGCCACGTCGGGATCCCAGCTCGGCAGGAAGCCCATGTCGGGTCGCTGATCGCGGAAGTGGCAGTGCATCACGGTGGCGCCCGCGTCGAAGGCCCGCCGTGCCTCGGCGGCCATCTCGGCGGGCGTCACCGGCACGGGGTGCTGCGCCGGGTTGGTCAGCACACCCGTCAGGGCGCACGTGACGACGACCTCGTCCCCTGCCGCTGCCATGGCGACCTCCTGTGCTCGGCTGAGATGCCGAGGCGGGACCGTATCGGGCACCGAGCGGGGTCGTCAACGGCGCTGAACGCGGCCCGTGATCGCGCGACGGGCGCGGGCGCTCGCCGATTTTCTTTGCGTCTTTCTACGATCCGGGCTTGAAATCCGCCCGTAACTGCGGTGACCGTGCCGCGTAGCGTTGATGCAGACGGGGCGGCGGTCGCCCCTCATGCGATGGAGCAGCGCCTCAGGGCGCCAAGGAAGGACACAGATATGAAGCGTGGGAACAAGCTGGCGGTCGGTACGATGGCGCTTGGCCTGGCTCTGGGCGGCCTGACCCTCGGGGCGACCGGCTGCGGCGGCTCGAAGCAGGCGGCGCAGGGCGAAGAGAAGAGCTGCGGCGGCGAGAAGAGCTGCGGCGGCGACAAGGCTGCCGAGGGCGCCGAGAAGGCCTGCGGCGGCGAGAAGGCCCCCGAGGGCGCCGAGAAGTCCTGCGGCGGCGACAAGGCTGCCGAGGGCGCCGAGAAGAGCTGCGGCGGCGAGAAGAGCTGCGGCTGAGTCTCCCGCGGGTCGGGGCCTGCCGAGGCTGACCGCCCCCCGGGGTCTCCGAGCCGGCGCGGTCGGGAGCTCCGACCGCGCACCCCTTCGAAGCCCGCACCGACCGCGTCGGTGCGGGCTTTGATCGTTCGGCGCCCGACGGATCGACCGGAGGTGACCCGATGAGCACGACCATCCCCCGCCTGGGGCAGCCCTTCCTGGGCTATGGGGTTGGCCTTCGTCGCCCTCACTGGGAAGGCATCTTCGACCACGCCGACCGCGTGGACTTCCTCGAGATCCTCACCGAGAACTTCCTCCTCGCCGGTGGTCGGCCCCGCACCGTCCTCGAGCGCGCCGCGGCGGAGTTTCCGCTCGTCCTGCATGGGACCGCGCTGTCGATTGGCAGCGTCTCGCCGCTGGACCTCGACTACCTCGACGCGGTGGACGCGCTGATCGACCGCGTTCGGCCGCTGTGGTGGTCGGACCACCTGTGCTTCAGCTCGGCCTTCGGCGTCGAGTACCACGACCTGCTCCCGGTCCCCTTCACCGCCGAGGCCCTCGACCATGTGGTCGAGCGCGTGAAGCAGGTCCAGGCTCGCCAGCCGAACATCCCGTTCTTGTTGGAGAATCCAAGTTATTACGTGCTCTACGACGCCAACGAGATGGGCGAGGCCGAGTTCCTGTCCGAGGTGGCGCGGCGCGCCGACTGCGGTCTGCTGCTCGACGTGAACAACGTCTACGTCAACAGCCGGAACCACGGCTACGATCCGCGCGCCTTCATCGATGCGCTGCCGCTCGATCGCGTGGTCCAGCTGCACGTGGCCGGCCACGAGGACCTGGGCTCGGTGATCATCGACACCCACGGGGCGCCGTTGATCCCGCCGGTCCACGCGCTGCTGGCCTACACGCTGGAGCGCACGGGGCCCGTCTCGACGCTGCTGGAGTGGGACAACGCGCTCCCCACGCTCGACCGGCTGCTGGTCGAGAACGACGCGGTGCGGGCCACCGGCGTCGGCGCCCTGGGAGAGATCGCGCCGTGGCGTCGATGACCCTCCTGGCGCTCGAGCGCCTGATGCACGAGGTCGTGCGCGAGGCCCGCCCCGTGGACGCGGCGGCGGCGTCGCTGGGGGTCGATCCCGCGCGGCTGTCCATCTACCGCGACTTCGTCCGCCACCACGTCCGCACCGCGCTCGACACCAACCTCGGCGTCACGCGCGCCCTGCTGGGCCCCGACCGGTGGGGCGCGCTCTTCGAGGACTACCTGCGCGCCTGCCCGCCTTCCTCGTGGGAGCTCAACGCGGCGGCCGAGGCCTTCCCCGACTTCCTCGCGCGTCAGGTGGACGAAGGGCGCCCCGGCCTGCACCCCTTCCATGCCAGCGTGGCCGAGTTCGAGTGGACCCAGTTCACGGTCCTGCGGCACCCGGCCGTGATCCCGCCCGCGCCGGCCGCGCCGACGCTGAACCCCACGCTCACGTTGCTCGAGCAGGGCTGGCCGGTCGTGCCCTTCCTGGTGGCGTGGGATCGCGGCGAGCGCGGCGCGCCGCTGCCCGAAGCGAGGGCGTCGCTGGCCCTCCTGTTCCGACACCCGAGGACCGAGCGCTGCTGCTACTTCGCGGCCCACGACGATCTGTTGTTCGCGATCAAGGCGACCCACGACGAGCTCGACGCCGAGGCTGCGGCCGCGGCCTCCGGGCACGCGCTCGAGGCGGTGCGCGGCGCGCTCGACCGCGCCCACGAGTTGGGGCTCGTCATTCGCCCATGACCGCGCGCCGCGCAGCCTCTCCGGGCGCCGGCGCGAGCCGCAGCGCGGCCTCGTCGAGCGGAACGAGCCCCAGCCAGGCGTAGGCCGCGCGCACCTCGGGGAAGCCTGCGCTTGCCAGCAGGGCGTCGGCGAGCGGGCCGAGGGTCGCCCGGCCGAAGTGGACGTCCGCGCGCTCGACCAGGGCGCGCGCGTGCCAGGCCGGCCCCGGCGTTCGGGCCCATCGGCTCCAGTAGCGCACCACCTGGTCCAGCGAACCGCCCTGGCGGCGAAGGGCGACGTCGGCCAACAAGGCGAAGGCCGCGCCGCCCCAGTAGACCCGCCAGTACTCGCCGGTGTGGCCCATCGCGGCGCTCTCGTCGCCCAACGGCCGCCCGCTGCCGCGAGAGCGCCCGCGATGGAAGCCGTCGTGAATGCGGGACCAGGCCTGGGCCGGGCTCAGCGCCCCGGCGCGCGCCATCGCGACGTAGGTGTAGTAGGTCGTAATCCCCTCGGCGAACCAGGCGTCGCGGTCGCCCACGTGGGGCAGGCCGAGGTGGAACAGCTCGTGGGTGGCCGTCCAGTCGCGGTCGAGATCCGTGGCCTCGCTGTCGCTGCCGACGAGCAGCATGACGCCGGCCCCACCCCCGCGCATCGACGTGCCGAAGTGGACGCCCCGCCCCGGGACGCTGAGCACGACGACCTGGGCGACCGGCGCCGGGAAGCCGCCGAAGACCTGCGCCACCCCCGCCCCGGCGCGGCGCAGCCAGGCGTCCACCGCCTCGGGGCCGGCGGCGATGGGCGCCCCCACCACGGTCGCGCGGAGCGTCCCGCCCGGCACCTCGATCGGGCGGACGTCGAAGCGGCCGAAGGCGACGCGGGCTCGCCAGGTGAAGGCGTTCCAGTCCAGGCGCACCGTGCCGGGCTGGCCCACGACCATCGGCCAGGGCTGGGAGACGCGCACGGTGGGCGAGGGCTCGAAGCGGAGGGTGGCGTCGATGTCGGGCGCCACCTTGGCCGGGCGCCACAACCAGAGGTGGGGCCACGTGACCCGATCGGGCGCGAACAGCCGACCCACGCCGCGCGACTCGGACAGGGCGGCCAGATCGGCCAGATCCACCGAATAGCGCACGCAGGCACCCTCGGACAGCCCCTCGAGGACCAGGCCGCGGTCGTCGAGCGGCAGCGCCACGTGGGCCGCGGTCGCATCGTGGAGCAGCGCGCGCCCCGCCGCGGCGCCGGGCACCAGCCGGTCGGGCGGCGGCCCCTCGAAGCAGAGCCTCACGTCCAGGGCGCGCAGCGCGGGATCGACGGCCACGCGGTAGCGCAAGGCGGTCTCTTTGGGCGCGGCCGGCGAACCACCGCAGGCCAACAGGCCCGACGCGAGCAGCGGCAGCAGGCGAAGCACGATGAGTCGATGCCCGGCGCGCCGGGGAGGCTCCGGCGCGCCGGGCATCCAGGGCGTGAGGGCCCGATGGTCAGCGCGGTCGGTCAGCCCGAGCGAAACGAGCCGTTGCCCGGGCGCGGACGAGCGTGCGAGGGTCTGCGCATGCGCGCACGCAGTCACTGGGGCTGGGGGTGGGCCGACCGCTTCCCCGACGCGACCGGACAGGACGGCCTCGCCCGCATGGTGCGGGCCGCCCTGCGACTGGAGCCGGGCCCGCCCGCCCGGCCGCTGCCCCTCGATCAGGTGGTGCTGCCGGCGCCGCGCGTCGGGGTGCCGGCGGGCCTCGCGACCTTCGTCACCGCCGACCGGGAAGCCCGCGTCCACCACACCTACGGCCGCGCCTTCCTCGATCAGCTGAGGGGCTTCGCCGGAGACTTCGCGACGGCGCCCGATCTGGTGGCGCGCCCGCGGGACGAGGCCGAGGTCGAGGCGATCCTGGACTGGGCGGTCGGGGCGCGGGTGGCCGTGGTGCCCTATGGCGGCGGCACGACGGTGGTGCGCGGCGTGGAGTACGACGGGGCCGGCCACGCCGGCGTGCTCAGCCTCGATCTGGGCGCGATGAACGCCGTGCTCGAGGTGGACGACGTGTCCCGCTTGGCCCGCATCCAGGCGGGCGCCACCGGGCCGGCGCTCGAGGCCGGCCTGGCCGAGCAAGGGCTGACGCTGCGGCACTTCCCCCAGTCCTTCGAGTTCTCGACGCTCGGCGGGTGGATCGCGACGCGCGCCGGCGGGCACTTCGCGACCGTCTACACCCACATCGACGATCTGGTCGCGGGGCTCCGCATGCTGACGCCGGGGGCCGGCGTGTACGCCACGCGCTGCCTGCCGGGTTCGGGCGCCGGGCCCAGCCCCGACCGATTGGTCCTGGGCTCCGAAGGCACCCTGGGCGTGATCACCGAGGCCTGGATGCGCGTGCGCCCGCGGCCCCGTTTTCGGGCCAGCGTCGGCGCGTGCTTCACCGACTTCGAGCACGCCGTCGCCGCCGCCCGAGACCTGGCTCAGTCGGGGCTGTTCCCCACCAACTGCCGGCTGCTGGACCGTCGCGAGGCCACGCTGCACCAGGTGGTGACCGACGGCAGCCACGTGCTGCTCGTGGGCTTCGAGTCGGCCGATCATCCGCTGCACGCCTCGCTGGACCGGGCCCTCCAGATCGTGATGGACCGGGGCGGCAGCTGCCCCCGGCCCCCCACCGTGCGCGATGACGGCGAGGCCGGGCGCGACGCCGCCGCCGGGGCTTGGCGCGACGCCTTCCTCGAGGGGCCGTATCTGCAATCGGTCCTCCTGAGCCTGGGCTTCGTGATCGACACCTTCGAGACCGCCTGCACCTGGCGCGCGTTCCCCGCGCTGCACGCGGCGGTGGTGAGCCAGGTGCGCGACGCGATGAAGGTCCATTGCGGCGGCGGGCGGCTCACCTGCCGCTTCACCCACGTCTACCCCGACGGGCCGGCGCCCTACTATACGTTCGTGGCCCCAGGGCGCCCCGGGGGCCGCGCCGAGCAGTGGGCCGCGATCAAGGCGGCGGCCAGCGACGCGCTGCTCGCTCAGGGCGGCACGATCACGCACCACCACGCGGTCGGGCGCACGCACCGGCCCTGGTATGACCGGCAGCGGCCGGAGCCCTTCGCGGCCGCGCTGCGGGCGGCCAAACATGCGCTCGATCCGGCCGGCGTGCTGAACCCCGGCGTGCTGATCGATGGCGACTGAGCGGGGGCCGACGCGGCGCGAGGCGCGGCGCGCTCAGGTGCTGCGCCGACCGGGCGATCCCGCCGCCGACCGCCGCATGCGCCAGCGCCAGCGGGCCTTGGCGATCGCCATGGGTGTCATCGGGCTGCTGTTGCTGCTGGTGGTGCTCTCGGCGCGTGACCTGCAGCGAGATCTGGCCGAGGTGGAGCAGGCGCGGACAGTCTGGCGCCTCGCGCTCGACGAGGAGACCGCCGGGCTCGCCGCCGAAGAGCCCGCCCGGCGCGCCCGCTACAACGCCATGGCCACGGCCTACAACGAGCAGGCGGAGGGCCTGCTGGGCGGCGTCAGCGCGCGGCTGTTCGGCCTGCCCACGCGCGTCCCCACAGCCGACGCCGCCGCACCCTGAGCGCGACGCGACGCCCGGCGACCTCAGTCGTCGCTGGTCTCGTGGGCGCCGAGGTAGGTGTACTGGTGCAGGCTGCTCTCGTAGTGGCGCATCAGCAGGCGGACGTTGTCGAGGCTGATGCGCCCGGCACGCAGCGCGCGCTCCGCCTGCTGCCGCACCCGCTCGACCATCTCGGCGGGCACGTACTGAACGTACTTCAGCACCTTGCTCACCGAGTCCCCCTTGACGACATGAGCCACGTGGTAGTTGTGGCGAACCAGCTCGACGTGAACAGCGTTCGTGTCGCCGAAGAGGTTGTGCATGTCGCCCAGGATCTCCTGGTACGCGCCACCCAGGAACACGCCCATGTAATAGGGCTCGCCGGGACGCAGCCGGTGCACCTCGAGCACCTTCTTGGGGCCGTCCGCGTCGATGAACGTGTCGATGGCGCCGTCGCTGTCGCAGGTCAGATCGGCGAGGGTCGCGCGGACCGTGGGCTCCTCGTCGTGCCGCTGGAGCGGGATGATCGGGAAGAGCTGATCGATGGCCCAGGCGTCGGGCGCTGACTGAAAGATCGAGAAGTTGCAGTAGTAGATGGCCGCGACCTTCTCGGCCAGATCGGCCAACTCCTCGGGCTCGTGATCGCGATCGTGCATGGCCCGCAGGATGCGGCCGCAGCAGGCCCAGTAGATGCGCTCGAGCAGGGCCCGATTCCGCAGATCCAGGTAGCCCAGCTTGAACAGCGTTTGACCCTCGCTGTGGGCCTGCTCGACGTCGTGGAAGGACTCCTGCAGCGACGTATCGGGCTGCCCTACCGAGTCGAGCGCCTCCTGCGCCTGCAAGAGCACCTCGTGCGCGTCGGAGGCCACGCGCTCGACCTCGGCGTCGAGCGGGAACTCGCTGGTGCCGACCACCTCGAACACCAGCACGGACTGGTGCGCGACGAGGGCGCGGCCCGACTCGCTGACGATCGTGGGGTGGGCCACGCCCGCCTTGTCGCAGGACTCGCGGATGGTCTGCACCACGTCGTAGGCGTACTCCTGCACGTCGTAGTTGCGCGACGAGTAGGCGCTCGACTTCGAACCGTCGTAGTCCACCGCCAGGCCGCCGCCGACGTCGAGGTAGTGCATCGGACAGCCCATTCGGCTCAGCTCGACGAACAGGTGGCTGGCCTCACGCAACGCGCTCTTGATGGGCAGGATGCTCGAGATCTGGCTGCCGATGTGGAAGTGCAACAGCACCAGGCTGTCGAGCATGTCCACCGCGGACAGCCGATCGACGACCTCGACGACCTCGGCCGCGGTGAGGCCGAACTTCGCCCGTTGGCCAGCCGACGGCGCCCACCGTCCGACGCCCTTGGTCATCAGCTTGGCGCGCACGCCCAGGATCGGCTTGATGCCCAGCTTGCGCGACGCGACCATCACCATCTCGAGCTCTTCGATGCGCTCGAGCACCACGATGATCGTCTTGTCGAAGCGCTGGGCGATGAGCGCCGTCTCGATGTAGGCGTCGTCCTTGTAGCCGTTGCAGATGATCAGGCCGCTCGGATCGGAGGAGGCGGCGAGCGCGATGAGTAGCTCGGGCTTGGAGCCCGCCTCGAGGCCGAAGGCCCAGGCACGCCCGTAGTCGGCGATCTCGTCGACGATGTGCTTCTGCTGGTTGACCTTGACGGGATACACGCCCTGATAGCGGTTCTCGTAGCCGTACTCGTCGATGGCCCGCGCGAAGCACTCGTTCATCTCGCGGATGCGGTCACGCAGGATGTCCGAGAAGCGAATCAACAACGGCAGGGCGAGCCCCCGCGCGGTGAGGTCGTTCACCAGGGCGTGGAGATCGAGCCTGCGATCCTGTCTCGGATCAGGGCGGACAGTGACGTGCCCCGTCTCGGGGTCGATCCCGAAGTAGGGCTGGCCCCAGCCCTCGACGCGGTACAGCTCGACGCTGTCCCCGACCGTCCATGCCTGGCGTTCGCTCAACGTCACCTCCAGCGAGCAGAGTGCGGCGCGGAGGGTAGCAGAAGGTCGGGGGCGGCGTGAGAAGCTTGGCGCGGACGGGCCGCGCTCGGCGCAGGGTGACCGGCGATCAGAGGCTCTTGTTGGCGTGGTCCCAGTTGGCCAGGTTCCACCAGGCCTGAATGTAGCTCGGGCGGGCGTTCTGGTAGTCCAGGTAGTAGGCGTGCTCCCACACGTCGCAGGTCAGGATCGGCGTCCGACCCTCGGTGAGCGGGCAGCCCGCGTTGGCCGTGGTCTCGATGGCGAGCTTGCCGGCCGGGTCCTTGACCAGCCACGCCCACCCCGACCCGAACTGACCCGCGGCCGCGGCGCTGAACTTCTCCTTGAAGTCGGCGAAGCTGCCAAAGGACGCGTCGATGGCCTTGGCGATGGCACCGGTGGGCGCGCCGCCCGCGCCGGGCTTCATGCTGTTCCAGTAGAAGCTGTGGTTCCAAACCTGCGCGGCGTTGTTGAAGGTGCCGCCCGAGGTGGTGCGGACCAACTCCTCGAGGCTCTTTCCACGCAGCGCGGCGTCGGCCTCGATGGCGGCGTTGAGCTTGGCGAGGTAGCCCGCGTGGTGCTTGCCGTAGTGGAACTCGAGCGTGCGAGCCGAGATGTGGGGCTCGAGAGCATCCTTCGAGTAGGGCAACTCCGGGAGCGTAAGGGCCATGGCGCGATCCTCCTGAACTTGATTAGACTTGTTCCCCGACTCAGTGCCGGAGGCTACACGGATGCCCGGCTGCCGGCCGGGGTCGCGGGCAAGACGTTCCACACCGGCCCGGGCCTGTCAACGGGCCGCGCAGGGCGCGCAGCAGCCGCCGTCGACCATGCCAGCCACAGCGTCGCGAGCGCGCCGAGCCTCACTGGGCGGTGCACGACTCGATCTGCGCGTCGCAGGCGCCGGCGGCCAGGACCGGCCCCATGCAGGCGTTGAGCGCGCGGCTCTCGTCGGGGCACATCGCCTCCAGGCAGGCGCCCAGGCCGCCCCCCGTGATCGCGTCCACGATGCAGGCGCGGAAGCAGTCCCCGGCGGCGGCGAGCTCGGGCAGGCAGGCCTCGCGCGCGCACCCGCCCACACCGGTCACGGCCGCCACGGCGCAGCGCGCGCAGGCCTCGTCGGCCGTCATGCAGTCCCCCACGCAGCCGAAGTCGTTGGGGTCGGCGCAGCTGCCGCGGCAAGCGTCGAGGCGGCCGCAGGTGCGCGCGGCCCCCGCGACATAGGGCTCGGCGAGGATGACGTAGTTGAGGCACATCTCGTCGAGCGTGCCCTCGCCCCAGGTCACGTCACGCGGCGTGAGGCGCTCGCCGTTGACCACCGGCTGGTTGGCGGCCGAGTTGTCGTATTCGCAGGTCAGACGGAAGGCCTCGCCGGGCTGAACGACGACCGGCTCCTCGAGCTCGTAGCTCTGCTGCCAGTGGAAGTCCCACCGCGGGATGTCGATGAGGCACTCGTCCGAGCCGTCGGCGCGCGCGACGTCGACCCGGATGCGCTCGCCGAGCAGGTGCATGTGGGGCGCCACGCCGATGACGCTCAGCGGTCCCTCGCCGCGGTTGACGAACTCGCGCACGTGGGTCGAGGCGGGCTCGCCTGCCGGGATGCGGATCTGCAGGTTGGGCTGTGGGTGTGACTGAACGATGTTCGCCTGCGGTCGATCCCAGAAGGTCATCTGCACCCTGGTCAGGTCCGGGCTGGGATCGGCCGCGAGCAGGTTGTAGTGCACCTGGATCACCAGCCGGCTGCCGGCGGGCACGAACGAGGCGTAGCCCTCGGCCCGGATCACCGGCTGTGAGCCCGGCACCCAGGCCGCGAAGGGCCCCGCGCTGCCCAGGCCGCTGCCGCCGAAGCAGGTATAGCCCGGGCCCTCCTCGGCCGCGTCCTTGCGCTCGAGCTCGGCCACCTGATCGGGCGGTACGACGAAGACCAGCACGTGATGCACGATGGCGCGGTCTCCGGGCACGACCTGGGTGCCCCGCACGAAGGTGTCCTGCTCGAAGGTGACGTCGAGCGGAAGGCAGCGGTAGTCGTCGGGGCGCTCGGTGGACGGCACGTAGGGTTCTGTGGGCTGGCCTTGCGCGTCGGGGACGCCCAGAGACTCGGCCTGCGGCTGCTCGATGCGGGCCGGGCCGTCTCCGAGGGGCATGCCGCCCTCGAGCCACGCCTCGAACAGGTCCTTCTCGACGTCGGCCATCAGCCGCTCGTGGCGGTAGTGACGACAGGCCGGGTCCGGCAGCCACGGCGGCATGCGCCCGGCCCGCATGGCGCTCAGCGCCGAGCGCGCGACCGTCCGGGTCGAGTCGTAGTCGTCGAGCGGGAACGGACCCGCCCCGCCCGCGGTGTGGCAGACGGTGCAGTGACGCGCGAGCAGCGGCGCGACGTCCTGACTCCAGGTGGGCCCGACGTCCCCGCCCGGCCCGCCGCCCACGCCGTCGGGGGCCGCGGCGTCCTTTGCTTCGGCGACCGCCCCGGCCCCGTCCTCACCCCCGCACGCCACCAGCCCCAGGGTCGTCCACAGGAGCACCTGCGCGCGGGTCCATCGACGCATCATCGTCACCGCCAATCGCCGTCCGTCGTTCCAGATCAATGACCCGCGCCCCTGGCTGCGGGGCGAACGGTCGACCTTAGCCCCGTCGCCCCGTGCTCGTCACGCCGAGGCACGGGCGCCCCCCGTCGGCAGCCCGATCCGCGGCGTTGACCGGTGGGGCTCAGCGCGCGCGAGGACCTCGAACGGGGGCGCTCGCGGGAGCCGGCATCACCGGCGCGGCTCCGAAGAAGGCGGCGACCCACGGGGAGGCCGGCGCGGCGCCGAGCTCGGCGAGGGTGCCCCGCTGGACCACGCGGCCGCCCTCGAGCACCACCACCGCCGTGTCGAAGGCCGCGGCGTCCGCGGCGTCGTGCGTCACCATCAGCGCCGGCACGCCCCGCGCCGCGAGGTGGCCCACGAGGAAGGCGCGCACCCGGTCGCGCGCCGTCACGTCGAGGGCCCCGAGCGGCTCGTCGAGCAGGACGACCGCCGGATCGGCCGCCAGCGCGCGGGCCAGCGCCACGCCCTGCCGTTCGCCCCCGGAGAGCGCGTCCGGGCGGCGGTCTGCCAGGTGACCCGCCTGCATCTCGTCGAGCAGCGCGCGCGCTCGCGACCGGCGCTCGGCGCGAGATCCCGCCCCGCCGAAGGCCACGTTGTCGAGGGCGGTCAGGTGGGGGAAGAGGGCGAGGTGCTGGGGTACGTAGCCGAGGCGCCGGGCCTCGGTCGGCCGATCGATGCCCGCGGCGTCGTCGAAGAGCACCGCGTCGCCCAGCGCGATGCGGCCGCCGGCCGGACGCTCCACCCCGAGCAACAAGCGCAGCAGCGTGCTCTTGCCCGCGCCGTTGGGGCCCACCACGACCAGGGATTCCCCCGCCGTGTCGATGGACACGTCGAGCCGCAGATCGCCCAGGGACGCGCGCAGCGTGGCGCGCAGGCGGCTGGCCTGGCTGGCCGGAGGGCTCACCGCGCGCCGGGGCGATCGACCACGACCCGCGCGCCCTCGACCTGCACGACGATCAGGGCCTCACCGCGCTCGATGTAGTCGGTCCGGCTGACCACGTCGCAGGTGGCGTCGCCGATGCGGGCCTTGCCGGCGGGGCGCAGATCCGTCAGCGCACAGCCTTGCTGCCCGACGAGCGCCGCGAGGCGCGCCGGCGCGCTGGTGAAGCCGGGCTCGTCGACCGCCGGCGGGTGCGTGCCCAGCAGGGTGGTCCGCAGCACGAGGCCGTCGCGTCGCGACCGATCGCCCCGCAGCCCGGCCGCCAGCATCCGCAGCAACTCGAAGCCCACGGTCACGAGCAGCAGCCCGCCCACGACCAGCGCCAAGATCAGGCCCAGGCTCATCGCGCGCCTCCTGTCGGGCGCTGCTATAGCGCAGCGGGGCGACGGGCGCACCCCCTGCGTCGTACGCCCCGGCGACGCACCCGCCCGAGGCCCCCCGCCTGAGGCCCTCCGCGTGACGCCCCTGCCGTGACCCCCGCCAGGACGCCACCGATTGACGCACAGCGTCAGGCGCGGCATGGTGCGCGACGGCTTCGACGCGGAGGCACCGATGAGCGTTCCCTTGCGACACGTCGTGCATCAGGGTCCGGTGTTGGCGGCCATCGGCCGCGCCGGTCTCTCTGCGCTGCGCCAGAGGCTGCCGATCGGCCGCGCCCCCGCCGCCGTCGTGCCGGGCCCCACCCTGACGGCCACGCTCCCCCCGCGCGATCCCGCGCTGGTGCGCGACTACATCCGGTGGACCGGCGGAGATCCCGCCGCGTACAAGGGACGCCTGCCACCGCACCTGTTCCCGCAGTGGGGCTTCCCGCTGCAGGGGCGCACCCTGGCCGGCATCCCCTACCCGCTCACGCGCGTGCTCAACGGCGGCTGCAAGCTCACGATCCACGCGGATCTGCCGGCCGACCGCCCGCTCGACCTCGAGGCGCGCCTCGAGTCCATCGACGACGACGGCCGCCGCGCGGTGCTGCGCCAGCGCCTGGTCACGCGCATCGACGGCGTCGACCGGCTGACCGCGGAGTTCTTCGCGATCGTCCCGCTCGGCGGCGGCGATAAGGGCGCCAAGGGCGCGAAACGCAAGGCGAAGAAGCCCGCGACGTTGGTGCCACGGATCGCCCGTGAGATCGGCTGGTGGCGCCTCGACGATCAGGCCGGGCTGACCTTCGCGTGCCTCACCGGCGACTTCAATCCGGTGCACTGGGTGCCCGCGTATGCGCGCGCCGCGGGCTTTCGGCACACGATCCTGCACGGCTTCGCCACCCTGGCGCGCACCCTCGAGAGCATGAACAGGGTCCTGTGGGCCGGCGACACCCGCCGCGTGGGCTCGATCGACGTGCGCTTCACAAAGCCGCTGGTGCTGCCGGCGCGGGTGGGCTGCTACGTGCATGGCGACGAGGTCTTCGTCGGCGACGCCCCCGGCGCCCCGGCCTACCTCGCCGGCCGCTTCACCGCGAAGGAGGACGCATGAGCGATCTGCTGGTCGAGTTGAGCGCGAACGCCTTGTTCCGACAGGCGATCAAGAACCTGGGCCTGCCCCTGCCGACGCCTCAGAAGTTGCGGCGACCCAAGGGCGACTGGGTCGAGCGCCCCCTGCAGGACCGCGCGGTCATCGTGGGCGCGGGGCCGAACGGCGCCCTCGACGCCACGCTCGCCGCGACGCTGCCGGCGGCGGGCGCGGATCCGCACCTGGTGACCGTGGGCGGCGCGCCGGCTGCCTGGATCGAGGCCGGCGAGGCCTTCGGCCGACCACCGCGGGTGCACGCGCCGGGCGAGGCCCCCGAGGACGTGCGCGCCCACGGCCTGGTCTTCGACGCCACCGGCCTCGCCGACGCCGACGACCTGCGCGCGCTCTACGACTTCTTCCATCCCTGGCTGGGGCGCCTGGCGACCAACGGGCGCGTGATCGTGCTGGGGCGCCCGCCGGAGACCCAGACGCGGGCCGACGCGGCCGGCGCGCAGGCGGCGCTTGGTGGCTTCACGCGATCGGTGGCCAAGGAGATCGGCCGCAAGGGCGCGACGGCTCACGTCATCTACGTCGCCCCCGGCGCCTGTGACCGACTGCCTCCGCTGCTGCGCTTCGTGCTGTCGGATCGCGCCGCCTTCCTCACCGGCCAACCCTGGCACGTGGGCACCGACGCGTCCCTGCCCCCCGGCACCAAGCCCCTGCGTCCGCTCGACGGTCGGACGGTGATGGTCACCGGCGCGGCGCGCGGTATCGGCGCCGCCACCGCGCGCTCGCTCGCACGGTGCGGCGCCCACGTCGTGTGCCTCGATCGCCCCGGCGACGAGGGCCCGCTGAGCCAGGTGGTGCGCGACGTGGAGGGCACCATGCTCAGCGTCGACATCACCGCCGCCGACGCCCCGCAGGTGATCGCGGACGCGCTCATCGGGGACTTCGACGGCGTGGACGGCGTCGTCCACAACGCCGGCATCACCCGCGACAAGACGCTCGCGCGCATGAGCCCCGAGTGGTGGGATCAGGCGGTCGCGGTGAACCTGGGCGCGGTGATGAAGATCAACGCGCGCCTGCTGGACGGCGTGCTCGCCGATCAGGGCCGCATCGTGTGCCTGTCCAGCGTCGCGGGCATCGCCGGCAACGCAGGCCAGACCAACTACGCGGCCTCCAAGGCGGGGCTGGTGGGCTACGTGAAGGCGCTGGCGCGCGCCGTGGCCGATCGCGACATCACGGTCAACGCGGTGGCGCCCGGCTTCATCGAGACCCGGCTGACCGCGGCCATGCCCGCCGTCACCCGCGAGGTCGCGCGTCGGCTGTCGGCGCTGGGCCAGGGCGGCGAACCGCGGGACGTGGCCGAGCTTCTCACCTTCCTCGTGACGCCCCAGGCGGCCGGGATCACCGGTCAGGTGATCCGCGCCTGCGGCGGCATGTTCATCGGCGCCTGAACCCACGGAGCAAGCCATGGCCGCCCGCACGCCCAAAGCCCCCCGCCGCGCCGTCATCGTCGCCGGCGCGCGCACCCCTTTCGTCAAGGCTTTCAAGGAGTTCCTGAAGCTCGACACCATCGCGTTGGGCACGGCGGCGGTGGGCGCGCTGCTCGAGAGATATGCAGTGCCGCGCGAGGCCATCGACGGCATCGTGTGGGGCGGCGTGATCCTGCCGAGCGCCGCGCCCAACGTGGGGCGCGAGATCGCGCTCGACCTGAAGTTGCCGCCCAGCGTCGAGGCGATGACGGTGACGCGCGCCTGCGCCTCCGGGCTGCAGGCGATCACGTTGGCCGCCGCGGCCATCGAGCGCGGCGAGGCCGACGTGATGATCGCCGGCGGCAGCGACTCGACGAGCAACGCCGAGCTCAAGATGCCGCAAAAGGTGGTGCACGCGATGGCGCCGATCGTGATGGGCGGCAAGGCCACGGCGGGCGACTACCTGGGAGCCCTCGGCAAGCTCGCGCCCTTCACCGACATCCTGCCCAAGGCGCCCAAGATCGCCGAGCGGTCGACGGGCGAGGTGATGGGCGAGGCGGCCGAGAAGATGGCGCGGCGTAACGAGGTGGGCCGCGCCGAGCAGGACGCCTTCGCGGTGCGCTCCCACCACCGCGCGGCGGCCGCGATCGCCTCGGGGCGCTTCGCCGACGAGGTCGTGCCGGTCACCACGCCCAACGGACAGCGGATCTTCGCCGACACGATGGTCCGGGCCGACACCAGCGTCGAGGCGCTCGCGCGGCTGCGGCCGGTCTTCGCCAAGAACGGCACGCTCACCGCGGGCAACTCGAGCCCGCTCACCGACGGCGGCGCGGCGGTGCTGCTGATGAGCGAGGAGAAGGCGCGTTCGCTGGGCTACACGCCGCTCGCGGCCTTCCGCTCGTGGTCCTATGTGGGCGTCGATCCCGCCGATCAGCTGCTGATGGGGCCGGCGCTCGCGATGCCCGAGGCGCTCGAGCGCGCGGGGCTGACCTTGGCCGACGTCGATCTGGTCGACATGCACGAGGCCTTCGCGGCGCAGGTGCTGAGCATCCTCAAGATGCTCGAGAGCGACGCCTTCGCGCGCGCCCGCCTGGGCCGGGAGCGCGCGATCGGCGCGGTCGACCCGGACAAGCTGAACGTGCACGGCGGATCGGTGGCGATCGGCCACCCCTTCGGCGCCACGGGTGCCCGCATGGTGACGACGATGGCGAACGAGCTGCACCTGACCGGCAAGCGGATCGCCCTGCTGGGCATCTGCGCCGCGGGCGGCCTCGGCGCCGGCGCGGTGCTGGAGCGCATCGACTGAGGCGCCGAGCGCTCACCGCCCCCCTGGAGGCCGCCCGACGCGCTGCGGCCCACGCCGCCGTCCCGAGCGCCGCGCCCCCGCCGACTGACTTGCCGGCCCTGCCGGCAAAGAGCTATACGCGCCCCAAAGTCCGAGATGGGGAGCTCGCATGCGCGTCCACCGAAATCGCGTCCTTCGCCTGAGCCTGGCCCTCGGGTTGTCCCTCACCGTCACCGCGTGCGACGACGCCGCGAGCACCGGCAACGGCGGCGCGGCCGACGCGACGCCCCCCGCGGCCTGCGCCGACGGCGCCCTCCGCTGCGTGGGCGAGAACGTCGAGCTGTGCGTCCGCGGTGTGTTCGTCGATCAGGGCGCCTGCGCGGTGGACTAGGTTTGTCGCCAGGGCGTCTGCGGAGCGGCCGAGTGCACGCCCGATTGCGCGGGGCGGGCGTGCGGCAGCGACGGCTGCGGCGAAGCGTGCGGTGCCTGCGGCGCCGACGAGCGTTGCAGCGCCGCGGGCACCTGTGAGTCCACCGCCGATGGCTGCGGCGACGGCCTCTGTGGCGCCGGCGAGACCTGCAGCAGCTGCCCCGACGACTGCGGCTGCGGCCAGGGCTTCAGCTGCCAGGGCGGCCAGTGCGTCGGCGTCTGCGTGCCCGACTGCGACGGGCGGATCTGCGGCACGGATGGCTGCGGCGGCCGCTGCGGCGACTGCGCCGCGGGCGAGGTGTGCGACGAGGCCGGCGCCTGCGGCCTGCCCCCCGCCACCTGCGGCGACGGCGCCTGCGGCGACGGCGAGAGCTGCCTCACCTGCCCCGCCGACTGTGGCGTCTGCTGTGGCGACGGCGCCTGCACGGCACCGCACGGCGAGAACTGCGCCACCTGCGTCGCGGACTGTGCCTGCGAGGTGGGCCAGCGCTGTGACCCCAACGCCTTCCGCTGCGTCGAGGGCTGCACGCTGGACTGCACCGACCGGGCCTGCGGCGACGACGGTTGCGGCGGCTCGTGTGGCGCCTGCGCCCCGGATCAGGCGTGCGGCAACGGCGCCTGCCTCGAGCGCCCCGCTCAGTGCGGCGACGACGCCTGCGGCGAGGGCGAGAGCTGCCTCAACTGTCCGGCCGACTGCGGCGTGTGCTGCGGGGACGGCGCCTGCACGGCCGCGCACGGCGAGAACTGCGCGACCTGCCTGGCCGACTGCGGCTGTGAGCGCGGGCAGCGCTGCGAGCTCGAGACGCTGGCCTGCGTGGCGGCCTGCACCCCCGACTGCACCGGCCGCGCGTGCGGCGACAACGGCTGCGGCGGCTCCTGCGGCGCCTGCGGCCAGGACGAGATCTGCGGGCGCGACGGCGAGTGCGCCGCGGCGCCCGCGCAGTGCGGCGACGCGGCCTGCGACGCGGGCGAGGACAG
>CALBMW010000337.1 GCA_937896275.1 uncultured Myxococcales bacterium | reverse complement strand
GGGCTTGATGGTCAGCGTGACGCGCTCCCAGTCGTCGGCCGGGCGGGGCACGGCAAACCGCAAGCCGGGCACCTTGCCGGTGTCGAAGGGCGTCAGCGCGGGGCGCAGGCCGTCGGGCGGCCGCGCCACCACGATCGACATCGGCGCGCCGCCGAGCTCGCCGGTCGCCTTCTGCAGATCCGAGAAGCTGACGATGGGCTGGCCGTTGACGGACTCGACGATGTCGTTGGGCAGCATGCCGCCCGCCTCGGCCGCCCCGTGCACCGCGCGCACGGCCGCCGTGGGCTCGCGCTGCCACTCGTAGGTCACGGCGTTGAAGGTCGAGAAGAGGTACAGGTAGACCAGCCAGGCGAAGCCGAAGTTGAAGAGGGGGCCCGCCGCCACCATCGCCGCGCGCGCCCAGAGCGGCCGGTCGAGGTAGCTGCCCGGGGCGCGGTCCTCGTTGGCGGTGCCCATGCCAGCGACCTGCACGAAGCCGCCGATGGGGAAGGCCGCCAGCTGATAGACCGTGCCGCCGCGCTGGACGGACAGGATCGCCGGGCCGAAGCCGACCGAGAACTTGAGGACGCGCATCCCCGTCGCGCGCGCCACGAGGTAGTGCCCCAGCTCGTGCACCACGATGAGGATGCTGAAGCCGAGGATCGCGACGAGGACGGGCATGGTGGCTCCGTTCAGATGAGGGGTCGACGGCCGGTGCCGACCGGTGCGACCGTGCGGCCAGCATAGCGAATCGCGAGACGACGGAGCCCCGACGTGCCCGACCTGAGAGACCGATTCACCGCCCTGGGCGCCGCCCTGCGCGCCCGGTTCATCGAGCGCGACGCCCTGGTCGAGGCGGCGCTCGCGACGCTCGTGGCGGGACAGCACCTGCTGATCGTCGGCCCGCCGGGCACCGCCAAGTCGGCGCTGGCCGACGCGCTGTGCAAGAGCATCGACGGCGCCGTGGGCTTCTCGTGGCTGCTCACGCGCTTCTCGACGCCCGAGGAGCTGTTCGGACCGGTCAGCCTGCGGGGGCTCGAGGAGGATCGGTACGAGCGCATCACCGACGGCAAACTGCCGGCCGCGCACGTGGTCTTCCTCGACGAGGTGTTCAAGGCCAACTCCGCGATCCTCAACGCCCTTCTGACCGTCCTGAACGAGCGCAAGTTCCACAACGGGCGCGCGGCGCAGGCGATCCCGCTCGTCACGCTGGTCGGCGCCACCAACGAGCTGCCCGACGAGGACGAGCTGCTGGCGCTCTACGACCGCTTCCTCGTGCGGGTGGTGGTGGACTACGTGGTCGAAGAGTTCCGGTTCGTCCAGCTGCTCACGCTCGACGAGGCCCCCGCGTTGCCCACCGTCACCTTGCAGCAGCTCGAGACCGCGCGGGCCGAGGCCGCCGCCCTGCCGCTCGATCCGCAGGTGCTCCGCGACCTGCCCGCGCTGCGGCGCGACCTGGCGGGGCGCGGCGTGGTCGTGAGCGATCGGCGATGGCGGCAGGCGCTGGGGCTCCTGCGGGCGAGCGCGTGGCTCGCCGGCAGGGCCCGGGCGGGCGAGGCGGACCTGCCGCTGTTGCGCCACGTGCTGTGGAGCGAACCCGAGGCGCGCGACGAGGTCGAGGCGGCGCTCGAGACCCTGCTGGGCGGTGAGCAGGCGGCGCTGCGCGATCTGGTGTTCCAGGCGCGCGAGCTGGCCGAGTACCCGCTGAGCTTCGAGGCGGGTGAGCCGAGATCACGGGCCGCGCTCGAGGCCTACACCAAGCTGAACCTGCTGCGCTCGGAGGCCGGCAAGCTGATCGACAACGCGCGGGCGCGGGGTCGCGACGCCGACGCGCTCGGCGGCTCGCTCGACGAGATCGAAGGCCTGCGGGCCCAGGTGCAGCGTCACCTCTCGCGACCCCTGCAGTGAGGTTGCGGTGAGCTGGCATGCGGTGACGTGGCATGCGGTGACGTGGCATGCGGTGAGGTGCGCGCCGTGAGCCTGGGCCCCGCCCACGCCGCGCCGCACGTGGTGGCGCACGACCGCTTCGACGCCGCGGCGCTGGCGCAGGTCGCCGAGGTCACGGGGCTGACGGCGCTGGGCCGCGCGGGGGCGACCTTGCTGCCCGATCTGCCTGCGCTGCTGGGCGACCTCTTCTTCGTCTTCTACAAGGCCCACGCGGCGTTGCGCGACGACCTGCCGCCCTCGGCGCGCTTCCGTCGCCGCGTGGTGGCCGAGATGTCGAAGGCGCCGGGCCTGGCGGCCACGCGGACGCGCACCTTGCTCGACCCCTGGGCGGCCGGCCTGGCCGCGCGGCTGGTCGGCGAGCACGTGCTCCGCATGATCAAGCGCGACGATCTGCTGCTGCCGGACGAGCTGGCCGATCTGCACCGGCTGACACAGGCCGAGCAGACGCTGGCCGAGGCGAAGGCGCAGCAGGACGCGCTGGCCGAGATGCGGCGGGATCCGCTGGCGCCGCCGCCGGACGAGGATCTCGAGGACGCGGCCGACGAGGCGGTCGACGAGGCCCAGGACACGGTCGACCAGGCCGCCCGGCAGGCCGCGCGGGCGTCCAGCGATCTGCCCCGCGAGCTGCGCACGAAGCTGCGCCAGGGCGTCGACGCCGTCCCCGACCGGCTGCGGGGCCTCGACGTCGAGGTCGAACAGTTCGGCAAGGGCCTCGGCACCGGGCAGCGCCTCGACGCCGCCGAGCGCCTGAAGCTGGGCGAGCACCTGCTGCGCTCCGAGAAGCTCCGCAAGCTGGCAGCGTTGGTGGGCGCGTTTCGGCGATTGGCGCGCGTGCAGCGCCGCCGCCAGGTCCCCCGCCGCGGCGTCGAGCCCTACGCCGTCAGCCGCGGCGACGACATCGCCCGCCTGCTCCCCAGCGAGCTGGTCGCGCTGCGCCACCCGCTGCTGAGGCGTGACGTTCAGCGTCGCTTCGCCGAAAAAGCCTTGCTGCAGTATGGGTTGCGCGGCGACGACGATCGCGGGCGCGGCCCGATGATCGTCTGCCTGGACGGCAGCGGCAGCATGCAGGGCGCCAAGGAGCTGTGGTCCAAGGCGGTGGCGCTGACGCTGCTCGAGCAGGCGCGCCGCGCACGGCGGGCCTTCCGCGTCATCGGCTTCAGCGCACACCCGCAGCCCCTGTTCGTGCGCGACCTGGTGGCGCCGCGCGCGGGCGTCGACGGGCGTCGGCCGGTCGCGATGGAGGCCCTCGTCGAGTTCGCGGAGCACTTCCCCGGCGGCGGGACCGACTTCGCGCCACCCCTGGAGAAGGCGCTCGAGACCCTGGGTGAGGCCCGGTTCAGGCGCGGCGACGTGGTGCTCATCACCGACGGCGAGGCCCAGCTCGGCGACGCCTTCGTCGAGAGGCTGCTGGCCGAGAAGAAGCGCCTCGGCTTTCGCCTGCACGCCGTGCTGGTCGACGTGGCCTCGGTGCGCGCCGAGACGGTCGCGCGCGTCGCCGACGAGGTGCACCGGGTCAGCGCGCTGACGGCCGACGCCGCGGTGAGCGTCGTGGGGGCGGTGCGGTGAGCGGCGTGTTGCTCTGGATCGCGTTGCTCGCCCCGTCGTGGGACGTCGGCGCAGGCGTGGGGGGCGGCGTCGTGGCCGACGCGCCCGTCGTGCGCACCGACGCCTGGGCGGGCGTGGCGGTCGGTGACTTCGCGCTGGCTCTGCAGGCGCCGCTCCGGTGGACCGTGACCGACGGCGAGAGCACGCTGCGCGCGCGGGACTGGGACGAGCGCGCCGACTTCGGCCGCGTATTGCGCTTCGCACGTCACGGCGACACCTTGTCGGTCGGCGTCATGGGTGACATGACCCTGGGGCATGGCACCATCGTGCGTCGCTACCACAACGGCGTCGACGACGATCACCACCGGGTCGGCGTGCGGCTGGCCCATGACTTCGGTGGGTTCGGGGGCGAGGCCTTCGCCGACCAGATCCTCGACGCCCCGGTCTTCGGCGGGCACGGCTGGTGGCGGCTCGGCGCCGGCTGGACCGTCGGCGCGACCTTCGCGGGCGACGTCGCCGCGCCCGAGACGGTCCGCCCCGTGCTCGACGATCGCGCGCGGCTCGAGGGGACGTCGCGCTTCGTGCCGACCTACGGCGTCGACGCGGGCTACGCCCTGGCCGAGCGCTGGATGCTCTATGCCGACGTGAACCGGGTCGATGACAGCGCCCCCGGCGTCCACCTCGGCGTCGAGGGCGAGTGGCTCACGGGTGCCTGGCGCCCCGGCCTGCGCGCCGAGGCCATGTACGTGGGCGCGGGCTATGATTGGGCCTACTTCGACACCGGCTACCTGATCGATCGCTGGCTGCCCAAGGCCCCGCGCGTCGCCGACCTGCCCGCGACGTGGGGCGGCCGGGGGGCCATCAGCGTGACCTACGCCGAGGCCCTCGCCGTGGGCGCCGAGTACGGCGACGCCGGGGACGGCCGCGCCGAGCTGACGGGCTGGCTGCGCGTGCCCACCCGGGATCTCGAGGTGAGCGCCTTCGGCCGCAACCGCTACCGGCAGCGGAGGGCCGAGCTCTTCGATCCGAGCGAGTCCCTGGCGGCGCTCGCGGCCAGAGCCCACGTCGGCGGACCCCTCTGGGGCACCCTGACGGTCGCGCGGGGCTGGCGGGCCGCGGCCGACGAGGGCGAGGCGGCCTACCGGCCCTTCACCGAGGCCGCGCTGATGTTCGAGGCGGACTGGGGGCAGTGATCTCGCCCTGCGCGGTGGACACTTCGCTTGGTTGCCCCTAGCCTGCGGCGTGGCTTGGAGGGCGGTGGATGAGCGCGACCCGCGATGGTGCCGCCGTGCTGCTCGTGGAGGACAGCGCCACGCAGGCGATGTACTTCGCGGCGATCCTGCGGCGGGCCGGCCACGACGTGGACATCGCGGCGAGCTGTGAGGCCGCGCTGACGTCCCTGGGACAGCGCGCCTACGACATCGTGGTGAGCGATCTGCTGCTGCCCCTGCGCAGCGGCTTCGAGCTCTGCGCCGCGATCGCCGCGCTGCCGGAGGATGGGCGCCCCCCGGTCGTGCTCCTCACCGGGGATCCGGACTGGCGGCACGTGCTCGGGGGCCTGGAGGCGGGCGCCAGCGGCTTCGTCAGCAAGCAGCAGCCCTCGGAGGATCTGGTCGAGTGCGTGCGCGCGGTCCTCGCTCGAGAAACCTGTGGGCCCCCCGATCAGGCGCAGCGGCTCAAGGTCGGCTTCATGGGGAGCGACTTCGACCTGCCCGCGGGCCGCGACCGGGTGCTGCGCACGGTGGTCTCGTCCTTCGAGTACCTCGTGCGCCGCGAGCAGTCCCAGAACCGGGAGCTGCGGGTGCTCAATGAGCAGCTCGTGACGCAGGTGGGCCGGCTGGCGCAGCTCAACGAGGAGCTGGGCACGATCAACTACGGCTTCGCCCACGACATGCGCGGGCCCCTGCGCACGATCCACGGCCTGAGCGAGATGCTCGCCGAGGACTTCTCCGAGCAGGCCGACGACGGCGCGCGCGATCTGCTGGGCCGGCTGATGGGGGCGACGCACCGCCTCACCACCCTCGTCAGTGACCTCGAAGCCTTCTCGAAGCTCTACCACACGGCCATTCAGCCCGCGGAGATCGATCTGGCGCCGTTGGCTGAGGCGATCGCCGACGAGCTGAGGCGCGGGTCACCGCTGCGCCACGTCGAGTTCAAGATCCACGCGGCGCTCCGGGCGAAGGCCGACCGTGGCCTGGTCTCGACCGTCCTGCAGCACCTCCTCCGCAACGCGTGGACCTTCACCGCCTCGCGGCCGGTCGCCCACATCGAGGTGGGCGCCGAGCCCAGCGGCGACTCTCCCGTCTTCTATGTCCGCGACGACGGTGACGGCTTCGATCCCCGCTTCGCGGACAAGCTGTTCCGCCCCTTCGCGCACCTGCACCACGACGCCCCGCGGCGGGGCAGCGGCCTGGGCCTGGCGGCTGTGCGTCAGATCGTCACCCTGCACGGGGGCCGGGTCTGGGCCGAAGGATCGCCGGACAAGGGCGCGACCTTCTACTTCACGGTCGACCCGCACGCGGGCGCGGTGGCGGCATCTTCGGCCCCGTCCCACGGCCTCGACGGGTGAAGGGCGCAGAGCGCGGGCCCGCCGCCTCGGGTCAGCGGGGCGGCCGGGGTGACCCGATGTCCTCGGGGCGCCCTCCGTCGGTCGTCGGCCCATCGGAGCAGCGCGGCGTCTCTCCCTGCTTCGTCGCCGTGCGCGCCGGCGAAGCTCGGCACCTCTTCCACGTGCGCGATGTCGTCGAGGTGGTCGCGATGGTCGCGCTCTCGGGGCAGCATCAGGTCGCGGGCCGGTGCCGCGGCGCCTTCAACCTGCGGGGCGTGATGGTGCCCGTCTACGATCTCGCGGGCCCGGCGGCGCTCTCGAGCAGCCGATTGATCCTCGTCTGTCGCGCCACGCAGGGCCTGGTCGGTGTCGTCGTGGACGAGGTCATCGAGGTCGTCTCGATGCCCGAGCAGCAGGTCTCGACCCGGGTGCTCGGCCTCGGCAACGCGCGGACGTTGGTGCGCGAGGGCGACGCGCTGTGCGTCGTGATCAGCCCCGACGCGGTGGCCGCCGATGAAGATTGAGCCCGTGGCCGACTTCATGGCGCGTCGCTATGGCATCGCCGTGGACCGCCTGCCCGGCCCGTCGGTCCGCATGTTGCTGGAGAAGCTCGACGCCTTCAGCGGTCCCGCCGTGCCTGAGGCCCAAGGCATCATCCAGGGCACCTGCTCCATCGGCGAGACGATGTTCCTGCGCCACCCGGAGCAGATCGCCGCGCTCGTCGAGCTCTTGCCCTCGCTACCCTCGTCCGGGGCCGGCGGTCGGCTGCGGGTCTGGAGCGCGGGCTGCGCCTCGGGCGAGGAGGCCTACAGCCTCGCGGCGGCGTTGGGCGCGCGCGCGCCTCAGGTCGAGGTCATCGGGACGGATCTCAACGCCGCCGCCCTGGAGCGCGCCCGCGAGGCCCGCTACGGCTTCTGGTCCTTGCGGGGCGTCGAGGTCGCCGCGGCCTCGGACTGGCTCAGCGTCGACGCGCAGGTCGGCGTCCGCGCGCAGGTCAGCGTCCGCGACCACGTGAAGCGGCGGGTGCGCTTCGAGCGGCTGAACCTGGTCGATGACGCCTACCCACAGGCGCTCGACGTGGTGTTCTGCCGCAACGTGCTGCTGTACTTCACGGCCGACGCGGCCGCCGCGGTGTTCCACGCGATGCACGCCGCGGTCCGCCCCGGGGGCGTCCTCTTCGTCGGACCCTTCGACCACCGGCCTGCCATGGCGGGCTGGAGCGAGGAGCGCCTGGGTGAGGTCGGCTTCTTCCGCCGCGACCCGGCGCCGACGAGCACGCCGCCCACGCCCGCCCGGACCGTCGAGGTGTTCAGCCCCGATCCGACGCCCGCCCTGCACCTCGACGAGCCGGCCGACGAGGGCTCGCTGCCTGCCCGGCTCGCCGAGGCGAGATCCCTCGCCGGGGAGCGGCAGGTCGACGCCGCCCTCTCGATCCTGCAGCGCGCCGCCGAGCGTCACCCGCTCGCGTTGGCGCCGCTGGTGCTCGCGGCGATGGTCGCAGACGAGGCCGGGCGCCCCGCCGAGGCCCTGGCCGCCGCGCGCCGAGCCGCCTTCCTGGCGCCCGACGACGCGCTCCCCAACTTCCTGATGGGGTTGAGCCTGCGCCTGGTCGGGGACCGTGACTTCGCCCTGGCGCGCTTTCACGCGGCGCGCCGAGCGCTGACCCGACTGGCGGATCCGCGCGCGCCGATCCCCCAGGGAGAAGGGCTGATGCCGCAGCAACTCGAGAGGATGATCGACGCGCATGTCCGCGCCATCGCACGCCACTGACGCCGAGCTGGAGCTGCTCCGGCTGCGCGCGCGACGCTACGCGCAGGCGCCCCCGGCGGCGCTCGGGGCGGGCGTCGACTGCCTGCTCTTCGCGCGGGGCGCCACGCGGTACGCGCTGCCGTTGCGAGTCCTGGTCGAGGTCCGGCGCCTCGAGCGGCTGTGCCGCGTGCCGGGCACCCGGCCTGCGGTGCTGGGGGTCTTCCACCACCGCGGCGCGGTGGTGAGCGCGCACGATCTCAGCTGTCTGCTCGGCGAGGCGTCGGGGTCGGCGGATCCGCCCTGGGTCGTGCTGGTTCAATGCGGCGACGATGTGATAGGGCTGGCGGCGGACGAGCTGGCGGGCGCCCACTTGATCCGAGACCAGGACCTTCGACCGCTGCCGGTGACGCTGGGCGATCAGGCGCTGGGTGAACAGGCGCTGGGTGATCAGGCGCTGGGCGATCGGGCAGCCTGCTTTCGAGGCATGACCACCGACGGGACGCTGCTGTTGCAGCCCGCCGTGCTCCTCGCGACACCGGCCTTCCTCGAGGCCTTCTGACGAGACGGGACATTTTCGAGATGACCAAGAGCACCACGGATCGGAAGCTCGGCGAGCGCGCCCAGTTCGAGACGGTCAAGCGCTTCCTCGACCTGCGCCGCGAGGACGCGCGGGCCCTCGCAGCTTTTCGCCCGGTGGCCGCGGCACACACCGACCGGCTCGTCGACCTGCTCTACGCGCACGTCGTCGCCCAGGACGCGGTCAAACACTTCTTTCAGTCCGAGCAGCACATCGAGAGCGTGAAGGCGGCGCAGACCATCTACTTCGAGCGCCTCTTCGAGGGGAAGTTCGACGAGGCGTACCACGCGGATCGTGTGCGGGTGGGCGAGGCTCACGCCCGGATCGGCCTGGGCCCGCGGTGGTACATCGCGCTCTACTCGAAGTACCTGTGCCTGCTGCACGACATGGTCCTCGAAGAGAACGACACCGCCGAGGGCAGGGCCCTCTTCAAGTCGGTCATCAAGACGATCTGCCTCGACATGGGCATCGCGATCGACACCTACATCAACTCGCAGCGCGCCCGCGAAGAGGGGCAGGCCGACAAGTTCATCCATGCCTTGGAGGACTTCTCGCAGAGCCTCCAGGTCTCGAGCGCCAACATCCTCACCACCACCTCCGAGCACGCGGCCTCGGCCCAGCAGCAGGCGGCGGCGGTCGCCCAGGTGACGAGCACCCTCGCCGAGCTGCGCCAGGCCTCCGCCCAGACCCTCGAGCGCGCCGAGGAGGTCCTCGCCCGGGCCGATCACTCGATCGAGCGCTCCCAGGTCGGCGCGACGGCCGTCGGTGACACCGTCGATGGCATGCGCGAGATCCGCGCCCAGATGCACGCCATCGCCGAGAAGATCCTGCTGCTGAGCGGACACTCGCAGAAGATCGGCGAGATCATCGCTTCGGTGAACGAGATCGCCGAGCAGTCCAAGCTGCTCGCCCTCAACGCCGCGATCGAGGCCGCCCGCGCGGGCGAGCACGGCAAGGGCTTCGCCGTGGTCGCCACCGAGATGCGCAGCCTCGCCGACCAGTCGAAGGGCGCGACCGCTCAGGTTCGTTCGCTGCTCGGCGAGATCCAGGCGGCGACCAACTCGGCGGTGGTCGCCACCGAGGAGGGCACCAAGAAGGTCAGCCAGGGGATGAGCCTGGCGGAGCGCGCGGGGCACGATATCCAGACAGTGGCGCACGCGAACCAGGAGTCGGCCTCGGCGGCCAAGCTCATCGCGAACGCGGCGCGGCAGTTGGGCGCGGGGGTCCAGCAGGTGGCCGACGCGATGGTCTCGATCAACGAGGGCACCAACCACACCGTGGCTGGCCTCAGGCTGTCGGAGGAGAGCGCAGCCTCGCTCGCGCGCGTGGCGGAGGCCATGAGGGGCCTGATCATCGAGTACGCGGAGCGCGAGACCGACGCCCCAGAATTTCGGCTGGCCTGACCCCATGTCCCGAGACGAGGACGATGACCTCGCGGCGTCTCTCCGCGCCCTCTTCATGGAGGAGGCCGGCACCCTGCTCAACCGGGCGGACGCCGCGCTCAACAGCTTCGGCGCTGGGCTGCCGTCGGCCGAGGACGATCGGTGGCGCGCGCTCACGCACCCGCTGCACACGCTGAAGGGCGCCGCGGTGGCCGTCGGTGCCACCCGGGTCAAGGACGCGGCCCATCACTTCGAAGGGTCCATCACACGGCTGCGGCAGGCCGGCGGGACACCCGGCTCGGCGGGGCTCGACGCCCTCCTCGCGGAGCAGGAGCGGCTGAGCGCGGCCGTCGATGCCTTCACTGCCGGCGCAGAGGGAGCCGCAGGCCAGGAGCAGCACCTTGCGCCGTTGCCTGGTGCGGAGCCATGGTCGGGCGCGCAGGCGGAGTCATGGGGAGCGTCTCGGGCCGAGTGGGCGATGGGTGCTCCGACGGAACGATCGGCGGCGCCACCGAAGGTACACGCCAAGGCGGAGGTGCCGACGCAAACGCAGGCATCGACGGGGACACGGATCGAGGCACCGGCGGAGGCAACCGCCGACTCCCCCACCGCGCGCCCGCGGGCCCGGACCGAGGCCGGCCTCGACGTGCTGCAGGTGCGCTCGGAGCGTGTCGACGCCCTCTATGCCCAGACGGGGGAGTTGGGCATCGCGCGCCTGAGCCAAGACGAGACGACGCAGGCATTGAGCCGCGCGGCCGGACGCCTCGACGCCCTCGAGCGGCGTTGGCGGAGCCTCTCGGCCGAGCGGCGGGTGCTGCGGCGCGGGGGGGCTCCTTTGGACCACCTCGCCCCCGCCGAGGACGCCCTGGGCGTCGAGCTTTCGGCGGCGAGCACCGAGATCAACCGCGCCGCCGAGGCCGTCGCCCGGGCGCAGTCCCAGACGAGCTCGATGAGCCAGACGGTGGAGACAGGGGTCCGCGAGCTGCGCCTCATGCCGCTGCGCAGCTTCTTCGAGCCCTTCGCCCGGGTGGTGCGCGAGGCCGCGCGCGCGAGCGGGCGGCGCGTCCGCCTCGAGATCGCCGCCAACGAGGCCGAGATCGATCGGGCGGTGCTGCTCCGGCTGCGTGACTCCATCGCGCACCTCGTGCGCAACGCGGTTGCGCATGGCATCGAGGATCCCGAGCAGCGGCTCGCCCTGGGCAAGCCCGAGTTGGGCCTCGTCCGCCTCGAGGCGCTGCCCCATGGCGACCGGGTCACGCTCCGCGTGCGGGACGACGGCGCCGGGATCGATCGGGTCCGCGTGCGTGAGAAGGCCGAGCGCCTCGGTCTGCTGGACCGGAGCCAGGAGCTCGATGACGCGACCTTGGCGGCGCTGCTCACCCACCCAGGCTTCACCACCCGCGAGAGGGTCGATGCCTTGGCGGGTCGTGGCATAGGGCTCGACGTGGTGGCCGAGTGCATGCGCGCCCTGGACGGCGAGCTGGGGCTTCGGCACGCGCCCGGTGAGGGCACGACCTTCATCTTGGACGTGCCCATCACGACCTCCACCGGCCTGGGGCTCGTCCTGCACGCCAACGGCGATCGCCTCGGCGTCATGGCCAGCAACGTCGACCAAGTCATGCGCGTCGCGCGCGAGGACGTGCGCGAGGTCGAGGGACGCGCTGTGGTGTCCGTCGGGGGCGAGCTGGTGGCCGTGGTGCGGCTCGCCGGGCTCTGGGGCGCTCGCCCGCGCGCGGCGCTCCGCTCCCGCAAGCAAGCCGGCGTGGTCGTGCGGGCGGGTCGAAGGCGCCTGGTGCTGCTGGTCGATGACATCCCGGGCGAGCAGACCCTGATCACCCGGCCCCTCGGCGTGGCCTTCGACGCGGGGGGCCCTTTCCGGGCCGCGGCGCTCCTGCCCGACGGCGCGGTGCTGCCCATGCTGCGCGTGTCGGCCCTCTTCGAGCGGGCCCAGCGGCTGCGCACGGCGAACGCGGAGGACCTCGGCTTCGTCGCGACCTCCGATGTCGAGCGCGCGTCCGTCAGCGTCCTGGTCGTCGATGACTCCATCACGATGCGCACCCTGGAACGCAACATCCTGACCGCCGCGGGCTACGCGGTGACGGTGGCCCACGACGGGCAGGTCGCTCTGGAGTGCCTCGCGCGCCTGCCCGAGTGTCGGCTGGTGGTCACGGATCTCGAGATGCCACAGCTCGACGGCGCGGCGCTGTGCCAGCGAATCCGCGCCTCGGATCGACCGAACCTGCCGGTGCTGATGGTCTCGGGTGTGGAGGACGCGGTTCGCAAGCAGCGCGCCCTGGACTGCGGCGCCGACGCCTACGTCGTGAAGGGTGACTTCGAGCAGGGGCGCTTCCTCGAGTTGGTGGCCAACCTCTGCGGCAAAGGGGACGGGGCGCAGTGAAGGTGTTGCTGGTCGAGGACTCCGAGGTCGTGATCAAGTATGTGCAGCACGTGCTCGCCTCGGAGCCCGACATCGAGCTGCTGCCCCCCGCGCGGGACGGCGCCGCGGGTGTCGAGGCGGCGCTGCGGCTGGCACCGGACGTGATCCTGATGGACCTGGGCCTGCCAGTGCTCGATGGCATCGCAGCGATCACCGAGATCATGCGCACACACCCCACCCCGATCGTCGTGCTGAGCGGCCGCCTCGACTCGCCAAGCGTCGACCGCACCTTCGAGTCCCTCGCCGCGGGGGCGGTCGACGTGCTGGCGAAGCCGGCCGGCCTCGGGATCGCCAACGTGGATGGCTTTCGCGCGCGCCTGGTCCGAACGCTGCGCGTGATGGCACAAGCCTGCGTCGTCGCCCGAGGCCGCAAGCTGCCCGTCGACCGAACTGCGCCGCCGGAGACCGACTGGCCGGAGACCGACTGGGAGGCGCTGCAGGAGGCGGGGCGGGAGGCTGGTCGCCCCCTCCCCCGAAGCCCCCAAATCGTGCTGATTGGCACCTCGACGGGTGGGCCGCAGCTCCTCGACCGCCTGCTGAGGGCGTTGCCTGCACCTTTCCCGCTGCCCATCGTGATCGCGCAGCACATCATGGTGGGCTTCGAGGATGGGTTGGCCCGATGGCTCGCCGAGTCGGGGCACCAGGTCGAGGTGGTGCGCGCGCCACGTCCCATCGAGGCCGGGCGGGTGTACCTCGCGCCGGCCGATCGCCACCTCGCGGTGACCGCACGAGGCTTCACCCTGCGCGACGCGGGGGTCACCCTGCCGGTCCCGTCCGCGGACGTCCTCTTCGGCAGCGCCGCCGAGGCGGTCGGCGCGGGGGTCGTGGCGCTGCTGCTGACCGGCATGGGGGCAGACGGCGCCGAGGGCCTCTTGGCGCTGAGACAGGCAGGCGCGCGGACGATCGCCCAGGCCGGCGAGACCTGCGTCGTCGACGGGATGCCCCAGGCGGCTCGCCGACGGGGCGCGGCCTGCGAGGTGCTTGGGCCCGAGGAGATGATTCGGATGCTGCTTCGGGTCGGGAGCGACAGTCGGTCGTGACGTCGATCTCGCGCACGCCGGCGGCCGGCGTGGCACCCAAGGAACTCCCCTGGTACCCATAAGAGCCTCCCCACAAAATCGCGAGTGCCCCAATCTGGGCGCCTCTCAGCAACTCGTCATGGCGGCGGTTCTTTCGCGGTG
>CALBMW010000336.1 GCA_937896275.1 uncultured Myxococcales bacterium | reverse complement strand
GCCCACCGCCCGCGCGGCCTTGGCCGTGTCGAGCGCGCCCGGCGCGTCCCAGCGATACACGACCAGGTAGCGGCCGAGCCCGGCGCCGTCGGGGCGTCGCCCGAGCCGCACCTCGCCGCCGCCAAGGGCGGGACCGAGGGATCCGAGCAGGGACCAGCCGCTCACTTGCTCGCCGGCTCCGCCGCGGCCGGCGCGGGATCGGCGGGCCGTTGCAGCACGGGCAGCACGATCTGATCGAGGTAGTGTGGCTCGGTGTGCACCAGCCCGGGCAGGCGGCGCGGGGCGCGGTGAAACAGGTAGACCGCGCCCGACGCCTTCTCACCGCGCACCAGGCGAGCGTCGAACTCGACGCGGTTGGATCGCTGCAGGCCGGGCGCGGCGGCGTCATCGGGCGGCGGTGTCGGCGTCGCCGGCGCTGGGGCCGCCTCGGGGACCGGCGCGGGCGTCACGGGGGCGGGCTTGGCCTTGACGCGCTTGCGACCGCGCCGCCCACGCTGCGCCACCACGGTGGGCGCCGGATCGGCCAGGGCCTCGACCGTCATCGCCCCCATCACCACCCACACCGCCACCACGATCCGCCGCATGGTCCGCCTCACTTCTTCAGCGTCGCCAGCCGGTACTTCGAGAAGCCCGCCAGGCGCGCGGACCGCATCACCAGGTACAGGGTGCGGTACTCGAGGTCGCGATCGGCCTGAAACATCACGATGTCCTCCTCCTCGCCCTCGGCGTGCGTCGACTGCTGGCGCGCCGCGAGCACCTTCTCCAACGCGCTCACCACCGCCGGGATCCGTCCCTCTGCGTAATCGTCGTCTTGGGCGTGGCCGTCGGTGAGGGGATAGATCAGCTCGTTCTGCACCACCACGCCCCCGGCGTGGACGGCCACCGACGCTGCCGGCTTGAAGACGGATTTCGCTGCGCTTTCGGGTAGTTGCAGGTGCGGATCGAGGCGAAAATCGTAATCCTCGGCGTCGAAGCTCACGATCAGGAAGATCAGGATGATCGTGAACATGTCGAGCAGCGACGTGAGCATCAGCGTCGCGCGGGCGCGCTTGCGTCGCAGGCGCATCCTCACGGGGCGCCCGCGTCGGGGGCGGCCTCCACGCCGCCGTCGGCTCCGTCGAAGTCGGGCACGGGCGGGCGCGAGAAGACGGTCACCGGGAACAGGGGCGTCACGATCGGATCGCCCTGGGCCTGAGGCACGCCGTGCTCACGCGTCGTGTCCAGGATCTCGACCAGCGTCTGGTAGCGCACGTCGTCACCGGGAAAGACGACCACCGTGTCGCTCTTGGGGTACTGCGCCTTGATCGTCGCGAGGTGGGCCTGCAGATCGGCCACCGCCGGGGCGCCGTCGGGGCCCGCGGGCAGCTCACGCCGCAGCGCGCCGAGGACCGCCGCGTCGAGCGTCGCGCTCGAGCCGGTGACCACCATTCGGCCGCGCTCGATCAGCAGGTTCAGCGTGACGACGTCCTCGCTCTGCGGCTTGTCGAGCACATGGTCGACCTTGGTGGGCAGCGACGTCGGGATGACCCCCAGGTGGTAGAACGCCGCGCCCAGCATCAGGAACGGGATCAGCACCACCATCAGGTTCATCACGGGCAGCAGGTCGAGCCCTTGCGCCTCGTCACGGGCCTTGCGGTAGCGCTCGAACAGCATCGCCGGTCAGCCCGCGTCCTGCTGGGCGGCCCCGGCCATCGCGACGAGCACCGACGTCGCGGCGCCCTCCATCTCGGTCATCATCTCGTCCTGCCGTGCCGTCAACAGGTGGTGGAAGTACAGCAGCGGCACGGCGGCCACGATGCCGAAGGCCGTGGTGTACATGGCCTGCGAGATGCCATCCGCCAGCACGATCTGACGCTCCGCGGCCGACGCGGCGCTGATGCTCGAGAACGCGGTGATCAGCCCGAAGATCGTGCCGAGCAGGCCCAGCAGGGTGCTCACGTTGGCCAGAAACCCCAGCAGCGCCACGCGCCGATGCAGCCCGGGCAGGGCCTCGAGCATGGCCTTCTCCATGGCCCGCTCGACGTCCTTCTCGCGCTGGTTGGCCCGCATCACGCCGGCGCGCACCACCTCGACCACCGGGTGCCGCGAGCCGATCTTGCAGGCGTCGATGGCTTGCCGAAAGCGGCGCGCCTCGACGTGGGCCAGCACCGTCGCCACGAAGCCCCGGGCGTCGAGCCGCTGGCGCAGATAGAGATGAAAGGCGCGTTCGAGGAAGACCGCCAGGCCGGCGATCGACACGGCGAGGATGACGTACATCATCCAGCCGCCCTTATCGAGGTACTCGAGGATCGCGTGCATGTCGCTCCCTGGGCGCGTCGGTCGGGTCGGGGCGGATTGTGCCCTTAGATCCGCGGGGTCACAAGTCGAGCCGAGGACGGACCAGCTCGTCGTCGAGCACCTCGAGCACCGCGCCCCAGGGTTCCCGAAAGTCGGGCGCGGCGTAGCGGATGGGCACGTGAGCCAGGCGGAAGGGGCCCGGCGAGGTCGGATCGCCGGCCGGAGCCTGGGCCAGGTACAGATAGAGGTTGTTGACGGCCCCCCGGCCACCGTCGGCGCCCGGGCGCAGCGTGAGCAGGCGGATGTTGCGGACGGTGTAGGCCACGCAATGGCGCTCGCGGAAGGCCACGCGCACCGCCTCGCCGCTCTCGGTCGGCGGCAGCTCTCGGGGGCGCACCCTGACCCGCACGCGGCGGCCGTCGTCTCCCTGGATGGGGGCGAAGGACGACGAGCCCAGCTCGACGGTCTGCTCGTCGGCCTCCGACAGCGGCACGAACGGCCCGGGCGCCTCGTCCCCGGCATCCTGCCACGCCAGTCCCCGCCCCGGCGCCCACCGAACCCGCGCCTGCCCAGGCGTCGAACCCCCTGAAACTTCGATGATTTCGACCCCCGGCAGCGAGCGCAGCGCGGGCACCAGCGGCTCGCGGACGATGCCCAGGTCGTCGATCGTGTAGCGATAGGCCTCCCCCAGGCGGGCAGGCAGATCGGCCGAGCGGGGATCGGTGTGGTCGCG
>CALBMW010000335.1 GCA_937896275.1 uncultured Myxococcales bacterium | reverse complement strand
TTGAAACCCATCGCTCTGCGGGCGATCTCTTGGCCGATGCGGCCGAGGCCTGCGCACCGGTCCAGGGGCTCGCGGCCCCCGCCTGCATCCCCGCCGGGCCCAGCGGTCCCGGCGCAGCCTGCCAGCCGGGCGACTGCGCCCTCGGCGGGGCCTGCCTCGAGCGGGCCGGGGAGCGCCTCTGCGTCCCGATCTGCGACCCCGCCGACGCCCGGTGCCCCCCGGGCTATTTCTGCGCTGGTCCCGTGCAGGGGGTCGCCGGGGTGTCCTACTGCGTGGAGTGAGGATCGCCCCGACCCAACCCGAACTGGGCCAAGGCCCCCACCGCGGGCGCTGCGGGCGGGCGCTGTCAGAAGCAGCCGGGCCGTGCTCCCTTCAGGTGAGCTGGGCCATGGCCTCGAAGTTGCGGCGGCCCTGCTGCTGGGCGAAGGCGAGAGCCTCCGGCGAGAGGCCGAGCAGCTTGGCCGCAGGGTGCCTCGACACGTCCTCGTCCCCGAAGCCGTGCTGCTCGGTGCCGAAGCCAATCCGACAGACCATGACGTCGGCGAGCGCGACCACGCTCACGAGATCCATGTTCGAGAAGGCCTTCTGAGGCTGGTGGTGGAACATGGCGACCTCCTTGAAGGACTCGTCGAAGCGCCACTTGCGCAGCAGCGTCGCGCCAAACTGCCCGTGCAGGGCGTCCATGGTGCGCGTCACCTCGTCGGGCCCAAAGTCCCCCGTGGGGAGCTCATCGAAGATCTGGATGAGCAACGCGCGCCCGATGTCGTGCAGCAGGCCATGCAGGAAGGCGGTCGACGGCTGAAGCCCTGGCACCTCGGACGCGATCTGCTCGGACATCACCGCCGTGGCCAGGCTGTGCTGCCACAGGTCGCGCAGCAGCGCGCCCGAGGTCGTGCTGCGAAACGAGAACAAGCGCCGATTGGTGAAGGCCATCAGGTACTTGACGAGCTCGCGCGAGCCGACCCGCACGATCGCGTCGTTCAGCGAGCGGGGCGGGCGCGCGCCGCCGGCGAAGAAGGGCGACGCCCCGAGGCCCATGACCTTTGCGGTGAGGGTGGCGTCGCGCCGGATCAGGTCGACGACGGCGGCGATGTCGAAGTCCGGGTTCGTCAGGCGCTGGTTCAGCTCGATGCCGACCTCGGGGAGCTGGGGAAGCGTCAGCTCCGAGTTGCGGTAGCGCTCCACGACGGCCTGAATCGCGGAGCGCGGCAGGGGGGCCTCCTCGCTGGCCGGGGCCGAGCGTGGGACCTGCGCGACCGCCGCCGTCGGCACCGCCACCGCCGCGTCTTGCGCTGCGGCCACCCCCGCGTGCAGCCCTGCCTGATAGACGGCGCCGAACAGCTCCAAGAGCCCCTCTCGCCCCGCGGGATCGAGGGCTCCGAGGAGGGCGGCGGCGCCCCCAGAGGCGTCGACCCCACCCACCAACCGTGCGAGCTCCGCACCCTCGGGCAGCTCGAGGGCGACGCCCCGATAGGTCACCTTGGCCACGCACCGCTCCTGACGCCGTCCTGCGAAGTCCACCGGCCAACAGTCTCGTAGAACATCGCCATCGTGGCGTCGAGCCTGCCGCGCGGGTCCACGTAGACCCACCCCCCGGGTCACGGCATGAAACACCTTCGATGTCGGGTGCTTGCGCGAGCGAAGCGGGTGTCCCGGTGTCAACGGGGACCCGGGCGACCCAAGCGCCCAGGCCACTCCAGCGACGGCACGCCCTCTGCAAACACCGCAACCACCGTGTCGACCCGACGTCTGCACGACCGAACGAAACGGCAAACCACCCGTGAGGGTGGGACGCAAAGCCAGGGGTCCCGACCGCGGGACGGCCCAGCCACCGAAACGGGAGACCGCCATGAACCGTCTGCTCGCCGCCCTCGTGACCTTCGCCCTCGCCACCCCTGCGCTGGCCGCGCCGGCCGGGGCCATCGACCTCGACCACCTCGCGCCCGCGCGCTTCGAGTTCGGTGATCAGGCCGCGCTCCCCCGCACGGTCCGCGCGAGCGACGTCGTGGTCATCGCGATCCGGGACGACGGTGCCACGCGCCGATCCACGATCCTGCTCCGGAGCGGACGAACGGTGAAGGTCGTCGCCCGGTACAGCCGCCCTTTCGGGGCGCGCGCGGGTGCGCCGCTCGACGCGCTGGCGCGGCTCGGCAAGTAACCGCTTCCCTCGCCGGGCGCGTTGGGCTAAGAGGGCCCCTTCGCGCGACCTGACGAGGAACCCGCTTGAGCGGCACCCCCAGTGAATCGGCGCGCCGCCTCGGACACGACGAGCTCCGCTGGCGCTGCCCCATCGACGTGTTCCAGGCCATCCGCGCTGCCGACGACGGCTCACCGACGCTGATCGGGCAGCCCCGCGCGATCGAGGCCCTGCGCCTGGGCCTGGCGATGGAGTCACCCGGCTACAACATCTTCGTCTGCGGACCGAGCGGCACCGGCAAGATGTCCACGGTGCGCGCCCTGTTGGCGGCGGGTGTCAAGCGGGTCCGGCCGCCGCGCGACTTCGCCTACGTCCACAACTTCGACGACCCCGACCGACCGCGCCTGCTCGAGCTGCCTGCCGGCAGCGCGCGGCTGCTGCGCCGCGACTTCGACGCGCTGGTGGAGAGGCTCCCCGAGACCCTGCGGCGCTTCCTCGAGACGGAGCCCATCGACAAGAGGCGGCGGGTCCTCGAGCGTGAGATCGAGGCCCTCGAGGCAAAGCTGCTCGAGGACTTCGAGGTCGAGTGCAAGGCACAGCGCTTCGCCCTGGTGCAGATGCAGATGAGCGGCGTGCAGCACATCGACGTGATGCCGTTGTGGAAGCGCAAGCCCATCGAGATCGACGAGCTCAACGAGATCGCGCGGAGCGGCGAGGGCCGCGTGCCCAGGCTGGCCGAGACCAACCGCAAGCACGCCGAGCTCAAGGAGCGACTGCGCGACATCCTCAACCAGCTGCGGCGCGCGGCCTTCAAACTGCAGCGCGATGTCGACGAGCTCGAGAGCGAGGCGGTCCGGAAGGGCCTCGCCGAGCCCTTCGCCGACCTCTTCGAGGAGCACCCCCACGAGGGCGTCGCGCGTTGGCTGGAGCGCGTCGCCCGTTGGGTAGCCGAGCATCGCGCCCTGTTCCACGACGATGAGGACGAGGAGCAGGTGCGCGAGGTCCCGCCGCGTGCGCTGCGCATCAACGTGGTGCTCGACAACTCCGACGCCAACGGCCCCCCGGTGGTGTTCGAGAACTTCCCCACCTTCACCAACCTGCTCGGCACCGTGGAGCGCCCCAGCGACGAGCCCCGCCCCACGGTCGACTTCAACGACATCCGTGGCGGCTCCGTGTTGCGGGCGGACGGAGGCTACCTCGTCTTCAACGCCAACGACGCGGTGGTCGAGAACGGCGTGTGGCGGGCCCTCACGCGGGTCCTGAAGACGCGCGAGCTCGAGATCCAGTCGCCCGAGCAGTACTTCGCGCAGGGCGGCAGCAGCGCGCTGAAGCCCCAGCCTGTGCCGATCGACGTGAAGGTGGTCGCGGTCGGCGACGACGACCTCTATCGGATGCTGCACGCCGGCACCGAGGACTTTCGTCGCATCTTCAAGGTGAAGGCCGAGTTCGACGACGTGATGGCGCTGGACAACCGTGGGCTCGGCATCTACGCGGGGCACGCCGCGCGGGTGGTGCGCGAGGAGAAGCTGCTGCCCATCGACGACGACGCCATCGCCCGGCTCGCGGAGCACGGTGTGCGCCTCGCCGGCCGGCGTGACCGCCTCTCGACCCGTTTCAGCGATCTGACCGACGTGCTGCGCGAGGCCTGCCACACGGCGCGCTCCCAGGGCGCCGAGCTGGCGGGGCGCGCCGACGTCGAGCGCGCGCTCGAGGCGCGACGGCACCGCCACTCCCTGCCCCAGGATCACCTGCGCGACATCATCGATCGCGGCATCGTCGACGTCCGGACCACCGGTTCGATGGTGGGCAGCGTGAACGCGCTGACGGTCATCGACCTGGGAGATCACGCCTTCGGGCAGCCCGCACGCATCACCGCGACCTGCGCGCCCGGCCACGGCGGCGTGGTCAGCGCCGAACGCGAGGTCGAGCTGTCGGGCCGCCTGCACGACAAGGGCACGCTCATCCTCACCGGGTACCTGCGCGCCCACTACCGGCCCGACGCGCCCAGCGCGCTCGACGCCACGCTCGCCTTCGAGCAGATGCACGAAGAACTCGACGGAGACAGCGCTTCACTGGCCGAGGTCATCGCGCTGCTCTCGGCGATCGCGGGCCTGCCCATCCGACAGGGCTTCGCCATGACGGGCGCCGTCGATCAGCGGGGCCGGGTCAACGCGGTGGGTGGACTCAACGAGAAGGTCGAGGGCTTCTTCGGGGTGTGCGCGGCGCGGGGGCTCGACGGCAACCAGGGCGTCCTGCTGCCCGCCGCCAACCGCGAGCACCTGCAGTTGGCCGACGAGGTGGTCGAGGCCGTCGCGGCAGGCCGCTTCCACATCTGGGCGGTCAACAGCGTCGACCAGGTGCTCGAGCTGGTCACCGACCTCCCGGCGGGCGAACGCGGTGAGGACTGCGCGTTCCCCGAGGGCACCTTCAACCGACGCGTGGCCGATCGCTTGGCCACGCTCAGCGAACGGGCGGGCCCCGCTTGGGGCCCGTCACCGAGTCGTTAGGAAGCTTACGCCTACCCGCGTGCGCCGATCGCCCTCCGCGAGACGCGTGCGGGGCGGCCGCGGAGCACGATACCGTGCGCCGCTTCACGCGGTACGCCTCTTGCTGATGCGGGGGGCCGACGTTGCCGATCGTCACGACGCGCACGGTGTCGACGATCCACGGGAGGACACATGGTGCTCAGCAGGTCGACCATCGCGCTCGCAGCCATCTTCGGCGTCGCATCGACGGGCGTGGCGTTGGGGCAGGACAATCAGGAGGCCGCGCCGGCCGTGGCCCCCGAGGCCACCACCTCGGCGGCCCCGGCCGAGGCCACCGCGGATCCGGTCACGACCGGAGCAAACGTGGCGGCCACCGCGAAGCCGGCCGAAGAGGAGGCGGGTGACAAGTTCCCGATCAGCGCCTCGCTCGGCGTCACCTATCGCTTCAACCACGCGAACGTGGTCGAGACCGAGGGCGACGCCAACTTCGGCTACCATTTCATGTGGCTCGACGCCTCGGTGGGCTACGACATCACCGACGCGATCTCGGTCGGCGCGGCCCTCGGTGTCGAGAAGGAGCTCTCCGACTCCTACGATCGCGCGCCGTCGGTGGGCGGCAGCTCGTCGCGGACCATCCGGCAGACCCAGCTCCGGGACGTCAGTCTCTACGCGGGCTGGGCGAAGTTCGCGACGATTCCCGTGGTCGACATCTCGTTCTCGGCCGACGCCGGGCTCGACTTCCCCACGTCGAAGGCCAGTGAGGCCGCCGGAACGCTGCTCGTCGCCTACCCCTCCCTGAGCGCGTCGTGGAAGTGGCAGGACCTGGGCATCAGCGCCGCCTTCGTCTACTTCTACTATCTCAACGAGAACCCGACGGTGCAGATCGACTGCGAGGCGGCGCCCCAGAACTGCGTCGTGGCCGGCAAGGACACGGGCAACCCCAACGCGCTGCACACGCTGCTGTTCCAGACCGCGATCAGCTACAAGATCATCGACGCGCTGAGCGTGTCGGCGGGTTACCTGCTGACCAACTCCTACGGCGCAGCCGAGTTCCCGAACGACGAGTTCACCAGCGAGTACGCCCAGTCGGGCACACAGGCCGGCGTCGGCAGTCACGGGACGGACTTCAAGGTCACCTACAAGGTCTTCGAGAACACGAGCATCTCGGCCGCGATGGGCACCCGGCGGTCGCTGTACACGAACGACGGCAAGGACCGCACGCAGCCCTTCTTCGACACCGACTCGAACCTGCACCACCGCACGTACTACTACTTCACGCTCGCCCAGAGCATCTGACGGTCCACGGGCGGCGCAGGCCGCCCCACTCCGCACCCGCCCCCGCCCAGTTCCGTCTCTGTCGTCGCGCGCGGGAGGCCCTCAGGCCAGAACCCTGGGCGTGGTCTGGGCCTCGTGCGGCCAAGCAGTGCTCGCCGCCAAGCAGTGCTCGCCGCCAAGCAGTGCTCGCCGCCAAGCAGTGCTCGCCGCCA
>CALBMW010000334.1 GCA_937896275.1 uncultured Myxococcales bacterium | reverse complement strand
CCGTCGCCGCCGTGGTCGGCCGCACGCGCGCCCGCCCGCCCGAGCGCTTCGTCTGGCCCGCGATCCTCGCCGCGGCGGCAGTGATCGGCGTCGTGTCCCTCGCCGCCTCACCGAACGGTCGCCAGGCAGTCCAGGACACCGGCGGCCTCACCCGGCACGCGCTCGCCGGGCTCAAGTCGCTGGCCGACGGCGACGGCGACGGCTTCTCCACAGTGTTTGGCGGCGGCGACTGCGACGACGACGATCCGAACATTCACCCGGGAGCCTTCGATCTTGCCGACAACGGCGTCGACGAGGACTGCCGGGACGGGGACCGCCACCAGCCCGGGGCCGCGCCGCGCCACCTCGTCACGCATCACCTCGATCCCAACGCGCGCGAGCGTCACAACGTGCTGCTCATCACCATCGACGCCGCCCGCGCCGACGCCCTGCCCTGCCTTGGCGCGACGCGCCCCACCACCCCCGCGCTCTGCGCGCTGGCCGACCGCTCGACGATCTTCACGCGCGCTTACAGCCCCGGCGTCACCACGCGGTACGTCCTGCCCGCGATGATGGCGGGCCGCCTCCTGGGCGACGTGAGCATCGAGGGCGAGGGCGCGCACTTCCTGACCCTCTCGGGCAACGACCTGCTCTTCGAGCGCCTCGCGGGCGCCGGCTATGCGGTCGAGGCGCACCTGCCCGCCTGGCTGACCGAGCGCCTCGGCTATGGCCTCGAGGCCGGCACGGAGCGCTACGCCCGCCACGCCGATTTGCCCTTGAAGCGACCCTCCGGCGCGCGCCTCGCGGACCACGGCGTCGAGGCCATCACCCGGCTCGCGGCGGGCGAGGGCCCCTGGGCCCTGTGGCTGCACTTCTTCGATCCTCACGCGCCCTACCGGCCGCCCGCACATCCCTTCGGCGACGACGACAGGGCCCTCTACGATGGCGAGCTGGTCTACACCGACGCTCAGATCCGCCGCGTGCTCGAGGCCCTCGATCGGCACGGCCTCACGGACGACACGGTGGTGGTCGTGACCGCCGATCACGGCGAGGCCTTCGGTGAGCACGGGCTGGGCTTCCACGGCAAGCAGCTGTTCGAGGAGGCGGTGCGCGTCCCCCTCATCGTGCACGCGCCCGGGGCCCCGCCGAGCCGCTCGGACCGTCTGGTGAGCGTGGTCGATATCCCCGAGACCATTACAGATTTGGTGGGATTGCCGCCCGCGCTCGACTACGGCGCTCGCAGCCAGGCCGACCGCGTCGCGGGCGCGCCGGACGACGTGCCGCCTCGAACCGTCTACTTCGAAGCGGTGCTCGACGCGCAGCGCCCGGATCGGCGCCTGGTGGGGGCGCTTCGGTGGCCCTACAAGCTGATCTACGACGCCCGCACCGACCTGGCCCGACTCTACGACCTGAGCACCGATCCCGGCGAGCGCGTGGATCGCCGCGACGCCGCGCCCGAGGTCTTCGCGGCCCTGCTCGGCGACGTGCGCGATCGGGTGCAATCCCAACGCGACACAGCCTTGGCACGGCTTCTCCAGCGTCAGGCTGGCGTCCCCCCCCCGCCCGAGGTGGCCGCCGGTCTGGGCGCTCCCGAGCCCTTGCCGACCCTGGGCATCACCTGGCTCGGTGGCGTGGTGGACACGGTCGAGCATGGCGGGGTGTCGCTCGTCCGCATCCGTCAGTGGCTTCGCGCCGATCCCTTCGACGGCCGACGCCCCGACCTGGCGCTCCGGCTCGACTACGCGGGGGTCGGGGCGCGGTATCGGCAGAAGCGTGTGTCGCGCCCCCTGCGCGGGCTCTACCCGGCTTGGCGCTGGACGCCGGGCGAGGTGATCACCGACGTCCGCTACGAACGCTTCGACAACGTGCGCGGGACCATCGAGGTGTCGGCCTCGCTGCAGAGCGGGGGGGCGACCGCCTTCGGGCCGCGCGCGCTGGGACGGGCGGTTCGACCTTGACCGCCGCGTTGGCGCACGGTCGAGCGCGCGCCCATACTGCGCCGATGCCCCGCCCCGCCCGCCCCAGCGCCTCCCCCCTGATCCTGCTCCTCGCGATCGCCCCGATCCCTGCGCTCGCGGGCGCCTGGGTGCGCGACGCGGGAGGCCTCTACCTGTCGGTCGGGCCCTCCCTCTTCGTGGGCGAGCCCAGCGCCGGCGGCCTCGACGACTCACCGGCCTCGACCTTTACCGGCCGCGCCGTCGAGGCCTACGGCGAGATCGGGATCGGCGCCGGCCTGGAGCTCGATCTCAGCGCCCGGTGGGTGGCCAACGCGCAGGATCTCGAGGACGGCACCACCCGCAGCGTCGCCGGCGCCGGGGACATCGAGGCGCGGCTGAAGTGGGGGCCGCCCGTCCTGCTCCAGAGCGGGGCCACGGTGTCCTTCGTCGCCGGCGCGCGCGTCGCGCCCTATCCCACCCTGTCGTTCGAGGACGAGGCCTCGGGCGAGCCACCCCTGGGCCCGGGCGGCGCCGATCTGTTGGTCGGCGCGAACGTCGGGACGGGGCTGTCCGTGTTCCCCGGCTGGATCGACGTGGGCCTGCTGCACCGTGTGCGCCTGAACAGCCCCAGCGCTGCCCTGTCGCTGCGGGGCGAGCTGGGCTGGCGACCGTGGCGCCCGCTGGCGCTTGCCCTCGCCGCCGAGGTGCAGCCTGCCTATGGGCGCCGCCTCGACGGCCCCGAGGACGCGCCGATGCCCGTGCCCACCCAGGCCAGCCTGGGCGCCAAGGTGCTGGTCGAACTGGCGGGGGGCGTCGGCCTCGCGGTGGACTTCGCCTGGCAGCCCGGCGCGCTCTCCGACGGCGCCGGCTACCGCGCCGCCGCCGGCGTCACCTGGAGCACGGACTGAACCCGCCCGCGCGACACCGCGGCTTCACGGCATCACGACGAGGCGACGGCGCAGGTAGGCCAGGTTGGGCGCGTTGAACATCGGCGAGCCGTTGGCGACGTCGGCCAGGCTGAAGCTGGTGCCCGACTGCATCAGGTTGAAGCCCGCCGTGTCGACATGGGCGCCGTCCACGGGCGCCTCCACCCACGGGCCACCCACGCCCGCCAGCAGCCCCTCGGGCGGCAGGCCGGGCTTGACCAGGCCCAGCGAGTGCCCGATCTCGTGCCCCAGCACCGAGGCCAGCGCCAAGGCGAGCGTGTCGAGCGCGAAGCGGAAACGCAGCGCGCGGATCTCGGCCGCCCCGGACAGGCTGGCCGGGTCGAAGCCCGGCTCCAGGTACACGGCGTCCTCCGGGAGGCTGCCGAAGGGCTGGCCGCCGGCCGCGGGCAGGTAGTCCTGCAGCAACGTGATCGTCACGCGGTTGGCCAGCACGAAGCGCACGAACGAGGTCGTGAAGATGCCCCGGTCCGCGCCGGTGTCGTCATCCGCCACCTGGTTGTTCCAGTCGAGCGCGGCCCGACCGAAGTAGGTGCGTCCGCCCGGCACGTACTCGGGATCCTCACCGCCCACCGCGATGCGCGACCAGCCCGCCAGCGCGTCGCCCGCCGGGGCCTCGGCGTCGCCGGCGAACACGAAGCGGACGCGCACGCTGTCGGGCCCCACCTCGCCGTCGGGGCCCAGCAGGTAGAAGGCGTGCAGGTGGGCGCGCACCGCCTCGCGCAGCCGACGCAGCACCTCGGCGTCCCACGCCGCGTCGCCACCGAGCAGGCCGAGCGCGTCGATGGCCTCGTCGAAGTCGGGCACGCCATCCGGCTCGGCGCCCTCGGTGTCGATCAGATACTCACCGTCCCGCAGCTCGACGCGCAAGCTACCGTGATCACGAGAGAAATCGAGATACCAGTCATCGACGTCGGGGAAGGGATCCCGCTCGGGGGTCAAGTCAGCCCGCAGCACCTGGAGCGCTGGCGTCGTCACCCCGTCGACCACGGCCTGAATCGAGTAGCGGCCAGGCCCGCCGGGCAGCGGGCTCACCACGCGCCCCGTCCACCGGTGCCCGGTGGGCACCACGGACCAGACGCCGCCCGGCGGATCGACCGCGTCCGCCGCGACGGTGTACGGCGGCTGGGCCACGCTGACCCCGCGCCACAGCAGGTACGGCATCTCGGCGGGCACCCACGCGCTGCCGTCCTCGACGTGCACGTCCAGGGTCCAGCCCGTGTCCGGCACCGCCCAAGCGAAGGATCGGGGCGCGCCGTCGACGACGCCCGGCTCGACGCCCGACATGGCCTCGGGGATGTCGTTGACGGTCACCCAGAGGTGCCGAATGACGTCGGGCGGTCCCAGATCGGGCGGCGCCGCGTCGAAGCGAAACACCGGGGTGGCGTCGACGACCGCGTCCGGCGACCCGTCCGCGTCTGCGTCCACGTCCGAGCCTGCGTCCAGATCCGGCTCGACGAGGGCGTCCGCGCTCGGCTGCGCGGCGTCCGCGAGCAGGGGATCGGCGGTGGCGCCGTCATCACAGGCGACGAGCAAGACGGTCAGGACGAAGGGGGCGGTGGCGCGCACGGCGGGAGCGTACCGGGCGGTCGAGTCGACGCGCAACGGGCGCCGCGGCCGGTCGCCCCGACGGGCGGATCGGAGTGGCGCCCATCGGGGCGTCGTGCTAAAGGCCCTCGCTTGCCCGGAGGACGCCCATGACGACGATCACGCAGCCGCCCACCCCCGCCACCGAGCCCGAAGACGCACTGCTCGAGCTCGGCGCCTCCTTCGACGATCTGTACGCGATCGTGCAGGCCCGCACGGTGCACGGCGGCCAGGTTGTCGAGGCCCAGGTCACGGCGGTCTCCGGCGACGTCGTGCGCGTCGACGTTCAGGGCACCCCCGGCACCGTCCCGGCCGGCGAGTGCGACCCCCCCCCCGCGCCCGGCGACACGCTGCGGATCTACGTGCAGCAGGTGCTCGCCGACGGCCTCGAGTGTTCGCGCCACAAGGCGGAGCGGCTCGATCTCTTCGATCGCCTCGAGGCGGCGGCGCGCGAGGGGACGCCCGTCAACGGCGTGGTGACCGCCCGGATGCGCGGCGGCTGGGCGGTCGACATCGGCATGAAGGCCTTCCTGCCGCGCAAGGAGTACCCCGACGCGAGCGAGGATCCCGAGCAGGTCCTGGGCACGTCGCTCTCGCTGCGCGTGCTGCGCTGGGACGACAAGAAGAGCTGGTTCGCCGTCTCGACCCGCGAGGACGCCCCTACCCTGGCGGCCGCGGCGCCGGGCCCGACCGAGAGGCCACAGCTCGACCTGGAGCCGGTGGGCCTCGACGAGCTCGAGGAGGGCGACATCGTCAACGGCGTCGTCACCCGGATGGCCGACTTCGGCGCCTTTGTCGACCTGGGCGGCACGACCGGCCTGCTGCACGTGACGGATCTGTCCTGGGGCCGCCTCGAGCACCCGCGCGAGGCGGTTCAGCTGGGCGATCACCTGCGCGTGAAGGTGCTCAAGATCGACCACGAGAAGGGCAAGCTGTCCCTCGGGCTCAAGCAGCTCCAGCCACACCCGTGGACCAACGCGGCCGAACGCTTCCCGGTGGGGACGCGGGTGGCGGGGCGGGTCATCTCGATGCAGCCGTATGGGGCGTTCGTCGAGGTCGAGCCCGGGGTCGAGGGCCTGGTTCACGTGTCCGAGCTTGCCTGGGATCGGCGCGTCAAGCACCCCAACGAGGTGCTGGCCCAGGGCGATCGCATCGAGGCGATCGTGGTGCTCTGCGATCCCGAGCATCAGAAGCTCAAGCTGAGCGTGAAGCGCACGCTGCCCAGCCCGTGGGCCCGCCTCCGCGAGGCGCTGCCCCCCGGCACGCGGCTGGAGGGGCCGATCCGCAGCATCACCGAGTTCGGCCTGTTCGTGTCGATCGCCGACGGCATCGACGGCCTGGTGCACAAGACCGACGTCGACTGGAACCGCGACGACGCGCCGCTGTCCGAGCGCTTCCGCAGGGGGCAGAAGGTCGAGGTGATGGTCCTCGACATCGACGACGAGCGTGAGCGCGCCAGCCTGGGCATGAAGCAGCTCGTCTCGCGGGCCGAGGCCGAGGAGGCCGCCGCCGCCGAGCATGCCAGCGACGCGCCCAGCGAGCCTGGGAGCGACGCGCCCGACGTGGCGGCGAGTGACGCGCCCACCGGTCCCGCGAGCGAGGCGCCTGCCGTGGCGGCGAGTGACGCGCCCACCGAGCCCGCGAGCGAGGCGCCCGCCGTGGC
>CALBMW010000333.1 GCA_937896275.1 uncultured Myxococcales bacterium | reverse complement strand
AATCCCGTTTCCCGCTCCCCAGTGATCCTTCACGGAAGCCCCTGAGAAATCAGGGGCTTTCGTGTTTTTGGGGGGCGGGGTGCCCCATGTGTCAGCATAGTTGTCGCCTGTTCTTGGTGTCGGCATTGGGCAGGCGCGCGGCCCCTCCGTCCGAGCTTCCCAACGTCCCAGCTATTGAAGGCGGTGACATGGGCAGCCTGAAGGAGGAACGTGAAGCGCAACTCGGCCAACTTCTGGTGGTGTGGAAGCGACGGATCGACGAACGGCTGGTCAAGGAGCAGGGGCTTCCCGCGAGCGCGTTCGTCGCGGACGGAACCCTGGACCCCACGGCCTACTGGCTCGCTCCGGCCAAACGGGTGCTGTTCGTGCTTCGTGAACCGAACGGGGAGCGCGAGGACGACATGCGGGAGCGGGTGCGGAAGCACCGATCTCCTACGTGGCACGGGATGGTGGCCCTCGCGCGCGCCATCTTGGGCGAGGCGACCCTGAGTGGCCGCACTTCTCAGGAGTTGGGGCTGGAGGCGCTCGGAACGGCCGCCCTGATCAACGCGAAGAAGAGCAAGGGCGGCGGGGCCGCGAACCCGCTGCAGCTCGGTGGGCACCTCTACGGCTGCGCCGATCTTCTCCGCAGGCAGATTGAGCTGATGGAGCCCGCGTTCGTGGTGTTCCCTAGGAACCCCGCGGGATATGCCGCCCTTCTGGGACTGCCGGAGGAGCCCACCCTGTCCGCTGACGGTCATCCCGTCTCTGCGTGGAAGCTGCCGGGCCGGATCTATGTCGGGACCCACCATCCTGCGGCTCGGGGAGGTCGGGCGTGGGTGGACGCGGTCGGTCGGGTGGTCGCCGCGCTCGCATAGAGGTGAGCACGCCTGCCGTCAGAGAGGGTGGCCCGGCGTCGCGACGAACCGTCTCGGCAGGCACATGGGGTCTGATCCGCGTCTCACGACGCCGGGCTCGCAGGTGACGGCGGACGAGACGCCCGCTCGCGGCGCCTGCTCGATCACGCGTGCGTCGAAGGCTCCGTCGGGGCACGCGAAGGTCACCGGCGCGCAGAGGTCCGCGACGGTCGCCACGGACTCGCGAACCTCAATGGCGAGGGCGCGGTCGTCGAGCCCCGTCAGGTCGGGGTGTTGGACGCTGTGGACGCCCACGCGCATGCCTTGGGCCACGAGCGATGCCCACTCGGCGGGCCGACGGTACAGGTGCTTCGCGAGGTCCGACGGCAGGGCGCATCGCACGCTGTCCGCGAGCGCGTCGAGCATCAGGCGCTGATGCTCGGGCGTCGCCGCGAGGAGCGCCGCCTTCGGGGCGCCGCCGACCCACGCTGCCTTGCCGTCGGGGGTGTCGAGGCGACCCCGAAACGCGCCACCGTCGGGCGTCGGTGCCGTTGTTGTGCTCGCCTCGGCGTGATCCAGCAGCCAGTCCCAGGCGTCCACGACGGCCACGGCGTCGCCCTCGCCGTGCAGCCCCGTGCGGGCCCGGCAATTTCGCGGAGAGAGTGTCTCATTCGTGTTGACAGGTTCCGGCCACTCGGTCGGGGAGGTTGCGGATCTGCAGGGACTGCCCAGGACGACCCTCAGGAGGAGGTCGGAGGAGGCGACCCCGGCTGCTGGCGCGGAGGCAGGTTGACGATGGCCGGCCCGTGAGGCCCTTCGTCGTCCCGAGCAAGTCCGCACGCCGCGATCAGCACCGACACCCTCGACGCGGTCGTGGAAGTTGTGCTCAGTAGGGGTGACGTGCGCGCCGCCACCACTGCTGAGATGGTTCCAGCCGATGCCCAGACAACGCCGCCCCCACATCGCCAGCCTCGACCAGGTCCGCATCAGGCGCACCGGCGACGGCGCCGACATCGAGTACGCCGACGAAGACGTGATGGGGGTTCACCTCACCATCGGCTCCGAGGTGGCCGACATGACGGAGCAGGAGATCCTGGACCTCCACAACAACGTGCTCCGGTCGCAGCACGCGTTGGCCGAGTCCTACGAGCACGTCGCCGTTGAGGTGCCCATCGGCAGTCCGCAGATCCGGTACTTCGAGCGGGGCGACCAGTGGACCCCGAGGGGTGACGTGCTGCGCTGCGTGATCTCGGACGGCGGCCCCGACTTCGAGACGACGATCTGGATCGATGACAAGGAGCTGAGCCTGGCCGAGTTCGGGAAGATGCTGTTGACGTGGAACGGCTGGGGGATGCGGATCACGGTCGTCCCGGAGGACGAGATCCACGAGCAGCCGGTGGTCGAGGTGCGGGAGCCGGAGGACGCGAACGAGCCCCCCGAGTAGTTCACGCCGCCGAGGCCAAGCTCTCCCGAATGATCCTCGGGTGCCGGGCGGCGATCCTCAGTAGGGCGAGGCTTGGGCCCTGGGGGCGGCGGCGAACTCGACCTGGGTGAGCCCCACGAACGCCCGCACGCCCGCGCTGTCCTGGCCGGACTGGATGTCCCCGACCATCAGCCGTTGCCGTTGAGCCCGAACCAGGGTCAGCTCGCAGTCCTTCTCGGTCAGCTCGGGGATGTCTCGGTGTGACAACCCGCACTGGCCCCACTTTGAACTCGAGTTTTGGCCCCACCGCCGGGAAGGCTCAGCTCTCGACACCGAGCACGCTGTCGATGAGGATCACGCGCTGGAGCGTCTCCGCGGTCCAGCGCTCACCGTCGCAGAGCAGATCGAGCAGGTTCAGCTCGATCGCCACGTCGTCGAGGCCCAACTCGCGACCGTAAAGCGTTTCCCCGAGACGCTCCTGCGCCCGATCGATCGCGCGCACCCGGGGCTCCTCCATGACCAACTCGCAAAGCTCGAGCTCATAGCCGGGCGGGACCTTCGCCGACGGACCCTCGGTGAGCAAGCTCAGCATCTCGGCGCTCCATGGCGGCGGCGTCGCGGCGATGCGGGCGATGAGCTCGCTCGGCACGGCCGGGAACGCGGGAGCCGCGCTCAGGTAGGCCGCGATCTGCGTGTGGCCGAAGCCTTGGCTGCGCAGCTGGATCACCAGCCGCGCCACGCGCTGCTCCTCCTGGTTCGCCTTCAGCCCGTGGGCCGTGAACCTGTACCCGAAGGGCGCGTTGTCGGAACATTCGCTACGCATGGGGTGCCTCCTTGGTCCTTGCAAGCATCAGACGCCGCGCACCGCGCGAAGCGGACAAGTCGCGTCGTCATGTCCCGATCCCGCCGTGAACGTTCCGAAGCTGCAGTGAAGCGACAGGGCCGCGGCGCCGGCTCGGCGTTTTCGGCATCGTTGCGCATCCCGGCCTGCTGAGCGACACTCCGCGCCGGAGGTCGAACGTGGGCGCTTGGCGTTTGTTCGTCGACGAGAGCGGTCCTTTTCGCGACCCGCGCGAAACCGCGTGCGTGGTGGCGGGGCTCCTCGTTGCAGAGGACCGCGCAGGCTTTCACGCGCGCGACTTCGAGGGACGCCTGCGGACGACGCTTCCCTGGTATCCCTGGCCCATGCACGAAGCACACACCCATTGGACCAGCCTGCTTCCATTGACGATCGCCGAGCAGCCCGGTGCGGATCGTGGCGTATCGGGCGCTGTCCGCGAGGAGGCCCGACGCGCAGTGCGTGACCTGGTCACCGCCGTGCGCCGGACGCACAACCGCGCGCAGCGATCGGCGCAGCTCGAGGCACTCAGCGCCAGCCGCGATGCGCTGCGCCAGGCCCGGCTCCCGGACTGGCGGCACCTCTTCTGCCTTGAACCCGTGTTCGAGCGCGGCCCGCACCACGCCGTCTGGAGCCAGCGCCTCGACCACGTCCAGGTCTTCCTGGCACGGGCACTGGGGAGCCTCAACCCGGATCTGGAGCGACCGACAACGTGGGCCATCGCCTGTGGCGAGACTACGCAGGGTGACGCCGGGACCGGCCCCGAAGCGTACCTGGCGCAGCTCGAGGGCCTGCTGGTCCGCGCGCGCGACGCGATCCTGCGGGAGCCCGGGCCTCATGCGATCGAGATGGACGTCCTCGAGCGTTCGATCGGCGCGCGGGGCAAGCTGCGACCCGGGGACGTCGAAGCGCTGGCTCGTGGGGTCTTCGCGGCCCATGGGATCGTGGTCCGATGCTGCGACACGCCACGCTATGATGAGCGCGTTCATCCCCTGCTGGTGTTCGCGGATCGCGTCGCCTTCCACGCCCGCAAGCTGCTGGACGAGCGGACGCTCGACGAGGCGGAGGACGCGTTGATCCGCTGGATCGGCGTGCCGACACGTGCCTTTGGCGGGAGCCTGCTGTGCGCCACGGGCGCGGCGTCCGAGTACGTCGAGGACCGCCGCGCCGCCCGGCTTCCGAGGCCCCTTGGCTTGCCCGGGCAGCGGCCATGGGCTTGCGAGCAGGCCCGCGAGTGGCCGTGATGCAGCCCATGGATCTGCTGGAGGCCTTCGCGGTGATCGACTCGGCGGGCTCCACCCCCGCGCAGCGAGCGCAGGCGTTTCGTCTCTTCTACCAGACGCTCTCGAGCTTCTGCGGTGAGGCCCAGGTCGATCGCGACGCCGTGGCGGCGGTCCTGGACCGGTGGTGGCGTCGGGGCGACGCGAACGGCGCGCGCGGCTGCACCACGCTCGCGTCCGCGCGGCGCTATCTGGAGCGATCCTTCAAGAACGCACGGGTCGATCTCTGGCGGCGCGAAGCGCGTGACCGCGACCTCGCCGCCGCGTGTGCCCGGGAGGGGGCCGAGCCCTGGCCCGCCGCGCGCGTCGACGACGTCCTGGTCGAGGCCGCCGAGGCCGGGGGTGACGCCCGGCCCGCACCCGACATGGCCGCCCTGGAGATCTGGCTCGAGGACTCCGTCCTGCCGGCGGCCGGTGGTAAGAGCGGATCCTTCGCGGACGGAGTTCGGCAACGGCTCGCCATCGCGCTGGAGCGTACCACCCAGCAACAACTCGGGGCGCAGCTCGGCAAGTCCAACGGGACGCTCCAACGGGCGCAGCACAGAGCGCTCGAGAAGCTGCGGAGCTACGGCACGCGCCTCGGACGGACCCAGCCAGCCGAGGGCGAGCGGATCCTGAGGTTGGTGGACTTCCTGCGGAGCAACCGATCCAAGGTTGCGGATCCATGAGGCGGTCTGTCCGGTTCGCGGAGCCGACCGCGTCCATGGATTCTGGAGGTCCGTATGGCTGACATGACCGCGCACGTCCCCCTTCCGATCGAGGATTGGGCGCCCCGGATCGCCGACCGATCGATCCTCGATGACCTCGCGCGTCTGGAGGCGGGCGGCCTGTGGGATGCAACGTGCGTCGCGGGTCGTCTGGCGCGCTTGAGCGCGCCCGGCGGGGATCCAGCGTCGAACCTGGCGGCGATGTTGCGCGGCGAGCAGGAGCCGGTCGGGGGCGCTCTGCGCGCCTGGGTTGCCGCGCTGGGGGAGGCGCGGGTGTCTTCCCTGGTCGAACTGACGCGCGTGCGATGCGAGCGGCTGTTGCGTCGCGTGAGCACGCTCGTCGACGCGATGGCGCCGGCCGATCCTACGTGGCTCGACACCCTGCGCGCCTGCCTTCGAGTGCGCGACGACGTGGCGTCGGTCGCCTGGGTCTGCCGCGCCGCCGGGCCGTCGGCGGAAGTCGATGCGCTGGCGCACAGCCTCGACGCGCAGATCCGAGATTCCCTACTGGCGCTGCCCGATCTGCCGATCTTGACCGATCCGGTCCTCGCGGCGGCGCGGGCCGCCGAGCCGGACGCTTGGTGGTCCTTCGATGCCTACCCGCCCGCTGTCCTCGATGCGCCCGCGCGGGCCGCGTTCGCCGCGAACGGATCGGGGTGGTACGCGCCCTTCGCCGAGGCCGCCCGCGTCGTGATTCGTGCCTTCACCCCCCCCCGCTTGGACCTCGCCTGGGGCCACGGGGATGACGGACATCGCCCGGAGGATCCGACCGACGGGGCCGCATGGATCCATGACGACGGAGGCACGCGGATTCGTTGGGCCCAGATAGATGACGCGCTCTACTTGGCGGTCCAGTCTCTCGAGGTCGACTTGAGCGTGCCTGACGCCGTGCACCTGGAACTCGAATCCGAGCCTTCGACGCCCGTGCCGGACGCGGCGGTGATCCTCCGCGACCGGGGCCGATGGGTTGTTCGACTCGGCGCTCTGGGCCGCTACCTGCTGTGGATCGGCGCCGCGAATCCGCTGGTGCTGGACCTCGTGCACGAGCTCGACGAGCCGTGAGCGCCCAGCTCGCGGCGGCACGCGCGACGACGGCCGCGCCGCCGGACCTGCGGGGCGCGGTGGAATGGCTCCTGGATCAGGTCAGCGTCGATCCTCGGAATTGCTACGACGTCGCTCATGCCTTGGTGACGCTGGCGGCAGAGCATCCGATCGCCGGGGCGCTGTGCCCCGGCGCGGATGCACAGGTAGTCGCTCGGACGCTGCATTGCTTCGAGCGCGCGGCGCGCCCGGTTCCGCCGGCGCTTCGACGCCTGTGGCACGACGAGCCGTTGCCCATGGGTGTCGCGCGATGTCCTGTCTGGGTGCCGCACCGAGGCTCTGATGCAGGTGCGATCATCGAGGTTCGGGCGGGCGGCGCGCCACCGACGGCCACGCGGATCAGGCCCGTGGCCGCCGGTGCCGAGCGAGCGGCCCGCGCGTGGCTCTCCGCGGCGCTGCCCCACGCGTCCGGGATCATCGAGTCCCTGCCGGTGCACCTCGCCGCGTCCGGTCTCGAGGCGATCGATGGTGCCTCCGTCGGCTTGGCGATGCTCGTGGCCATGGCCTCGTGGGTGTTGCGTCATCCGGTGCCGCCCGGCGAGGTCTTTAGTGCCGTGCTGGAGGGGGATCATCTGGCGGAGGTGGGGCCGGAGACGCGCTCGGCGAAGGTCGCGGCACTCGTCCGGCACGCGAACGCGCGGCGCCTATGGGTGGTCGCCATGGCGGACTGGCCGGCGCCGGCCGCGCCGCGCTCACTGGAGCAGGTCACGTCGCCGCGCGCCGCGCTCCAGGCGATCTTCCGGGCGAGTTGGACGGCGGCCCTCGCCCACGCGCATGGCCGGGTCGCAGGGATCGCGCCGGACGTGCCCCCGCGGGCGCTCCACGAGGTCG
>CALBMW010000332.1 GCA_937896275.1 uncultured Myxococcales bacterium | reverse complement strand
CAGCCGGCCGAGGCCCCGAGGGTCGAACCACCCCGGGCCCCACCGCCGCGCGCGGTGTCACTGGAGCGCACACGCCCGAGGGCCGCCCCGCCCGCCCGCCCGCCGCCGCCCGCCGAGGTGGCCGAGGTCGCCGAGGTGGCCGAGGACGCGGCGCCGGCCAAGCGGCCGGATCCGAAGCTGGGGATTGGGGCCTGGCTCTCTGTGGTGATCGCCGCAGTCATCGGCGCGCGGATGGTGGGTTGGGCCGGCTTCCTGTTGGGCGGTGGGCTGGTCTACTTCGCCGCGATGACCCTGGCCCGCGGCCGGGCCGCCTCGAAGTAGCGGGCCCCCGAACGAAGCGCGCTCAGGGGTTGCGCGTGCCCGAGACGGGGAAGCTCTGGTTGCTGCAGTTGGTGAAGCCGCACGTGAAGCCGCTGAGGCTGAGCGTGAGCGTGCCCGTCCAGTGATCGGGGTCGTCGGCGTCGAAGGTGCCGGTCAGGCGATAGGTCTCGGCGCAGTCGCCGGGGATGATGCCGGTCACGCGGAAGCTGCCGTCGCCGGGCACCGGGGACTGCTCCATCTCGACGGGTCCGCCGGTGACGAGCAGCACCCCGCCGCCCGCGAAGAACTGGAAGCGGTTGATGATCCAGCCGATCGCCGTCTCGCCGAAGATGCTGTCCTGGCAGCTGTAGCGCAGCGAGACCGGCAGGTCGTAGGTGCCCGGATAGTCATCGAACATGGGCGGCACGCCGCCGCAGCCCGGGGTCGCGGGGGCCACGGCGCAGTCGACCTCGCAGCCGTCGGCGGCCTGGCCGTTGGCGTCCACGAAGCCCATCTGGCAGCCCGCGACGCGGCACAGGCCGGTCTGGCAGAGCGGCGCGCTGGTGTGGGGCAGGGTGCAGGCGGTGTTGCAGGATCCGCAGTTGGCCGGGTCGTTGCGGAAGTCGTAGCCCTCGTCGACGGTGCCGTCGCAGTCGTCGTCGCGGCTGTTGCAGGCCTCGATCCCCTTGTTGGCCTGCTCGCACTCGCAGCCGTTGGTCGCGTCGCCGTCCGCGTCGCCGTAGCCGAAGTCGCACTCGGCGATGGCGCAGTGGCTGTTGGTGCAGGCCGGCACGCCGTGGGCGGCCATGCACACCGTGCCGCAGGTGCCGCAGTTGCTCAGGTCGCTCACCCGGTCGAAGCCCTCGTCGGTGGCGCCATCGCAGTCGTTGTCGACCGTGTCGCAGATCTCGGCGCCGTCGGGGGTGCAGCGGTACTCGCAGCCATCGTCGGGGCGCTCGTTGGCGTCCACGAAGCCCTGGGCGCAGGCGCCGCGCGCGCAGAGCCCGTCGGCGCAGATCGGGGCCGCGTTGGCGTAGGCGCACAGGCGATCGCAGCGGCCGCAGTGGCTCGGGTCGCGGTCCAGGTCGAAGCCCTCGTCGACCTGCCCATCACAGTTGTTGTCGGTGCCGTCGCAGACCTCGGCGCCGCTGCGGGTGCAGACATACTCGCAGCCGTTGTCGGGGTCGCCGTCCAGGTCCACCCGCCCCGCCGCGCAGGCGTCGACGACGCAGCGCCCGGCCGAGCAGCCGGGGGTCCCGCCGGGCGCGACGCACCGGTTGCCGCAGGCGCCGCAGTTCGTGGCGTCGTTGTTCAGGTCGAAGCCCTCGTCCGTCCACCCATCGCAGTCGTTGTCGAGCTCGTCGCAGCGCTCCTGCCCGGCGAAGGTCACGCGGCACGCGTACTCGCAGCCGTTGGCGGGCAGGACGTCGAGATCCACGAAGCCGTCGACGCACCCCACGGTCCGGCAGGCGCCCGCGCCGCAGGCGACCTGGGCGTTGGGGCGCGCGCAGCTTCGGCCGCAGGCGCCGCAGTTCAGGGGATCGGCCGAGGTGTCGACCTGCTCGTCCACGGCGCCGTCGCAGTCGTTGTCGCGCTCGTCGCACCGCTCGACGCCCCCGTTGCTGGGCTCGCAGCCATACTCACAGCCGGTGTCGGCCAGCCCGTCGCGGTCGACGAAGCCCGGCGCGCAGGCCAGCAGCCCGCACAGCCCCCCGGCGCAGGCAGACTGCGCATTCGCCAATGAACACGGGCGGTTGCAGGCACCGCAGTGGCGGTCGTCGGCCAGCAGGTCAAAGCCTTCGTCCACGACGACGTCGCAGTCGTTGTCGATGCCGTCGCAGGCCTCCACGCCCCCGTTGCTCGGCGCGCACCCCAACTCGCAGCCGTTCTCTGCCTCGCCGTCGGCGTCCGCGAAGCCCTCCGCGCAGGCGGCGACGGTGCAGGCGCTCTCGACGCAGGCGCCGGTCGCGTTGGGCGGGCGGCAGGCCTCGCCGCAGGCCCCGCAGTTGGCGTCGTCGCCGGTCAGATCGAAGCCCTCGTCCAGCGCGCCATCGCAGTCGTTGTCGATGGTGTCGCAGGCCTCGACGCCCTCGCGGGTGATCGTGCAGGGGTACTCGCAGCCGTCCTCGGGCGAGGCGTTCAGGTCGTGGAAGCCCGCGACGCAGGCGCCCATGACGCAGGTGGCGTCGACGCAGGCGACCTCGGCCCCTGGGAAAACGCAGGGCTGATCGCAGCCGCCGCAGTGCATGGGGTCGGTCTGCAGATCGGCCGTGGCGCAGCCCACCGAGGTCGGGACGCAGATGAAGGTGACGTCGGCCTCGGGGTTGGTGACCTGCTCGCAGGACCAGTCGTCGGGGCAGTCCGTGTCGTTGCCGCAGCGCCGCGTGCATTGGCGCGCGAGGCCAAAGACGCGGACGCAGAAGCCGCTGCGGCAGGCGTCGCCGGTGTCGCATGGCTCGCTGAAGTCGTCGGCCGGGCCGGTGGCGGCGTCGTGCTGGCCGGCGTCGAGGGGTCGCGCGGCGTCCCTGGCCGCGTCGGGCAGGGGCGCGACGGGGTCACCGTCCTGGGGCTCGCCGTCGCAGCCCGCGAGCGCGACGCAGATCGCCGCCGCCGTCCACAACCAAACCCTCGCCATGCGCACCCCCCCAACGGACCAGTGCCGCAAACGTACGCTTTGAGCGGCCTTTCGGGAAAGTGCTACGCTCGCCCCCTTCCTAGGGGGAATCGGATGCGCTGGACTGCTGCGGGGCTGGTCGCGATGGTGGCGATGGTCGGCGTCGCCTGGGGGCAGGGGCGCCAACTGGGGCCGCAGCCGACGCTGGAGTGGGAGGGGCCGATCGACGTCCTCGCCACGGGCGGGACGCTGCTGGACTGCACGCCGGCGTTGAGCTGCGGTGGCGGCTCGGCTGCCTCCAACTGCGTCGGTCGCGCCCGCTCGACGATCGGCGTCGCCGGCTTCCCCAACCTACCCGGCCTTCACATCGTGCACGCGCGCCTGAACTGGGCGGCGTCCGGTCCGGGCAGCGCCCAGCCCGATCCCTCGGTCACGCTGACGCCGCCCGGCGGGTCCGCCATCCAGGCGGCTCTCGATCCGGCCCTCTCGGAGGAGTTCCACGACGGCCTGCCCGGGGATCAGTGCGGCATCGTGCAGCTCCTCTGCCCGGCCATCCAGCAATGCGATCTGCTGTTCTATTCGGCCTACGCCGACCTCACCGCCGCCGTGCAGGCCCACGTGGACGGGGGCGGCGCCCTCAACGGTGACTGGACCATCGGGGACGTGAGCGTCGCGGGCGCCAACGAGAACGACGGGGCGACGGCGGTGGCCGTGGTCGCCAGCCTGGTCATCGGTGGGTGGTCGCTGATCGTCGTCTACGAGTCGGACGCGCTGCCGCTGCGGCGCATCTACTACTACCAGGGCATGGAGCTCAACGAGGGGGCGGACCGCACGCTCCGGGCGCGGGGCTTCCGCGCGCCGCCCGATCCCACCGTCGACGTCACCTTCATGGTGCTCGAGGGGGACGAGGGCATCACGGGCGACAGCCTCGCCATCAACGGCGTCCTCGTCGCCGATGCCTGCAACCCGGTGCGCAACGTGTTCAACAGCACCATCAGCGCGGGCCGGGCCGAGGGCGCCTGCCTGCGCGGCGAGTACTCGGTGGACATCGATCACTTCACGGTCGAGGACGCGCTCGAGCCGGGCGATGAGCAGGCCGACGTGACCTTCATCGTGCCCCGCGGGGATGGCTTCCTGACCGCCGGTGAGCAGATCCTCACGAACTGGCTGGTGCTCGCCTTCGATCACCGCCCCGCGAACTTCGACAGCCTGAAGCCCGAGAAGACCGCGGTGCCGCCGTCGGGTGCGTCGGTCGAGCCGGGCGACGAGATCACGTACCTCATCACGGTGCGCAACGACGGCGGCGACTTCGCGGCCAACGTGCGCGTCACCGACGGTGTGCCCGAGGGCACGGTCTACATCCCCAACACGATGAGCGTGGACCGGCGGCCGGTGGCCGATCTGCCGGGGGGGCGCCTGCCGCTCGAGCCCGGCTTCAACCTGGCCGATCTGCCGGAGATCGACCTGATCGCCCCCAACGAGGCCCACGTTGTGCAGTTTCAGGTGCGGGTCGCGGACGGGGTGGCCGAGGAGTTCATCATCCGAAACTCGGCGACGATCGAGGCGGACGACGTGTCGCCCGTGCTCTCCGATTTGGTCGTGCACGCGGTGGGGCGCGTGCCGGACGGGGGAATCCCGGTGCCCGATGCCATGCCGATGCCACCGGCGCGGATGGACTTCGGCCGACCGCCGCCCGCGCGCGACGCGGGACCGGGACCGGATGAGGGCCGATGCCCCGTGGGGGAGCGCCTGACGGTGACGGGGGGCTGCGAGCCGATCCCGTGCCCCGACGGGAGCGTGTTGGAGGGGGCGATGTGCGTCGAGCCCGCAGCGAACCCCTGCGGCGGCGGGCAGGAGTTGGTGAACGGCCGCTGCGAGGCGATCTGCGGCGCGGGCCTCCGTTGGGATCGAACCTGTCCGGGGGGCGGCCAGTGTCGCTACCTCGACGAGGCGCCCTGCCAGTCCGAGGGCGGCGGGTCGAGCGACGGGTGCAGCTGTGACGCCGCGCGCTCGGGCGAGGCCCCCGTGCTGGGGCTGCTGCTGCTCCCCTTGCTGGGCGGGCTGCGCCGCCGCCGCCGAGGGCGCGCCTAGAAGCGGTGAGGGACTTCGCGCGCATCGAGCCCGGCGAGGCCTGGGCGGGGCCCGGCACCGCCCCGCAGGTCTGTTGCGCATCGGATTCGCGCTTGGCACAGTAGCGGCCGTGCCCACTCCACGACCGGCCCGTGCGCCGCCCGCGCACTGCGGAGCGTTCATGTTCGCCAAGATTCCACAGAAGGTCCTCGACCCCTCGCTCCGAGCGTCCGAGATCGCCGACGAGAAGAACCGATACGCGTGGGACTACTCCTGGCCGCCCGGGACGGCGACCCCCGTGGCGCTGAAGAAGAGCGACGAATGGAGCCTGAAGTACATCCTCAGGGTGACGGGGCTGAACCTGCAGATCATCGCAAATCAGGACAAGCTCAGTCGGCAGGTCGTCGAGGGCGTCCTGGATCACGCGGCCTTGATCGAGTCGTTCAAGGCCGTGCGGAGCTTCGCGGGGATGGTCGAGAAGTTCTTCGCCGCCGGGACGAGCTTCGCGGAGCACGCGTCCAAGATTCGGCCCGACGACATGGACGACTATGCGGACTACTTTCAGCTCATCGAGACGCCCGCGGTGACGAAGCACCTGGCGGAGCGCCCCGAGGACGAAGATGTCATCTTCGCCTGGCAGCGGATCGCCGGTGCCAACCCGATGATGGTTCGGCAGATCGCGCGACTGCCGGATCACTTCCCCGTGACCGAGACGCACTTCGCGCGCGCCGGCGCCGCCGCGGGTGCCGACGCGCCGACCGACACGTTGGCGGCGTCGTTGGCCGAGGGGCGCGCGTTGCTGGCGGACTATGCGCTGCTGGACGGGGCCGGCGGCGGCGTCAACCTGGGGCGGCAGAAGTACGTGACGGCGCCGCTGGCGCTCTTCGTGATGGATCCGCCGGGCGCGTCGACGCGGCGGTTGCGGCCGATCGCGATCCAGGTGACCCAGAAGCCCAGCGCGCAGAGCCCGGTGCTGACGCCCGCCGACGGCTGGCGGTGGCGCATGGCCAAGATGGCAGTGCAGGCGGCCGATGGCTCGACGCACGAGGCGTACTACCACCTCGGGCAGACGCACCTCGCGGTCGGCGTCATGATGGCGTCGATGTTCAACACGTTGCACAAGACTCACCCGGTCCGGCTCTTGTTGGTGCCCCACTGTCAGTTCACGCTCGCGATCAACAACTCGGCCAAGAACTCGCTGATCGCGCGCGAAGGCATCGTGGATCGCGTGGTCGGGCTGGACATCGACTCGACCGCGGCGGCGGTCACCCAGTCGGTCATGGAGTACCTGCTACCCGAGATGTCGCCCGCCAAGCAGCTCGCCGGCCGCGGACTGCTGGACACCTCGGCGCTGCCGGAGATCCCGTACCGAGATGACTCGCTGCCGGTGTGGGGGGCGATCCGGGACTTCGTCGGGGAGTACGTGGCGCTCTATTTCGCCGACGACGCCGAAGTGCAGAGCGATGCGGAGCTGCGTGCATGGTTCGTCGAGATGGGGAGCCAGGAGGGTGGCCGGATGAACGGCCTGCGTCACCCCAGCGGCATCGAGGAGCTCGCGGAGTGGGTGGCGACCATCATCTTCACCGCGACCGTGCAGCACGCGGTGGTGAACTTCGGGCAGTTTGCCTTCATGGCCGATCCACGGGTCATGCCGGGCGCGCTCTGGGCCCCGGCGGTGACCGCGGACACGCCCGACACGCGGGAGGCCCTGGCCGCGATGCTGCCGCCCTGGGACGCCGCGATCCTGACGGCGGACACGGTCTACCAGCTCTCGAGCGTTCGGGAGAACAAGCTGGGCGGCTATACGCCGCTCGATTTTCGCGACAAGGCCGCGCGCAAGATCGTGCGGAAGTTCCAACGGGCACTCGTCGCGATCGAGGCCGAGAGCGTGGAGCGCGACGCTGATCGCCTGCTCACGTTCCCGTTCGCGCGGCCTTCCCTGGTTCCCAACAGCGTCCATATTTGAGGCTCGCATGACCCAAGCTGCTGTCCTGCCACAGGACGATCCGAAGCCCGAGAGCCGTGAGCAAGCCTTGGCCA
>CALBMW010000331.1 GCA_937896275.1 uncultured Myxococcales bacterium | reverse complement strand
GACGTCGAGCAGGAGGTCGCCATCGCGCTGCTGCGCGGCGCGGCGAACTACGACCGCGAGCGGGGCTCGCTCTCGGCGTGGGCGAGGGCTGTGGCGCGCAGCCGGGCCCGCCAACTCGTGGCGCGGCGGCACGCCAGCAAACGGACCTTCATCGCCGATGAGTGTGATGTCGACGATTGCACTGCGGCGAACGCCGCGCCTCTCGATCTGCTCGTCGACGTGCAACGGGCGCTCGACGAGCTGCCGGACCGGCTACGGCGCACCTGCGTCGAACTGATGCATCATTCGGTCGCTGAGACGGCGCGGCGGCTGAGGCTCTCGAGAACGACGGTTTACGCCCACATGGCCAAGGTGCGCCGCTGCTTCGCCGCGCGCGGTCTCGGCGAGTACGTGGGCATGGATGGTGCGGCGTGATGGGGGCCGAAGGTGTACCGGGCCCCTTCGCCATCGCGGCCAGTGGCTACCTCGGTCTTGGCCTTCGGATCCTTCCGCTTCGGGCGAGGACGAAGGATCAGCCGCTCATCAAGTGGGGCAGGGAGGCGACGACCGAGCCGAAGGTCATCCAAGGCTGGGCCCGGAAGTGGCCGGACGCGAACATCGGCCTCGCGTTGGGCGGCGGCTTCGTCGTCGTCGATGTCGACGATCCTGCGGTGCTGGCCGAGTTGGAGGCGGCACACGCGCCGCTGCCGCGCACGGTGACGTGCGACACGCCGCGGGGTGGGGCGCACTACTACTTCCAGGTCCCCGACGGCGGGAGCCTCACGAACGCGCGCGGCGCGTTGCCCGCGAAGATCGACATCCGGGGCGAGGGCGGCTACGTCCTGGCGCCGCCGTCGGTCCACCCCAACGGTGGCGTCTACGGATGGCGGTCGGGCTGCGCCCCGAGTGATCTCGAGCCGGCCGTCCTGCCGAGCTGGGTCCTGCGACTGATTCGTGGCGAGCGCGACGCCGCGGACGAGGCGCCCGGCTCCACACCAGCGACGGGTCGACGGGCGCTGCTCATCCCGCCCGTCATCGTCGAGGGGGAGCGCAACCAGACCCTGTTCAGCCTCGCTGGGAGCATGCGGCACCGCGGAATGGACGCTGCTACCATCGAGGCAGCGCTCCAGGGCGTGAACCAGGGGCGGTGCGCCCCTCCGCTCGACGCCGACGAAGTCGGGCGCATCGCCGAGGGCATCGGGCGCTACCCGCCAGGGGTGAGTGCCTGTGCAACTGCGGACGGTGACACCTTCAGCCTGACGGACACAGGGAACGCCGATCGTCTCGTCGCATGGCACGGCGCGGACATCCGGCATGCCAAGGGGCTCGGCTGGCTGGCCTGGGACGGGAAGCGCTGGGTGACGGATGCCGAGTCGCAGGTGATGTGCCTCGGCGGCGGGGTGCTCGACCGCATCGAACGCGCGGCAGCCCAAGAAGCCGACGAGGCTCGTCAGAAGGAGCTGACCAAGCATGTACGCAGCAGTCGGGCTGAGCCCCGGCGGACAGCCATGCTGAAGCTCGCTCGCCACGACGGACGGGTGCGCATCGACCCTTCGTGTCTCGACGTTGACCAGTGGTCTCTCAACCTGCAGAACGGCACCCTCGATTTGAAGCGATGCGAGCTGCGGCCCCACCGCCGGGGCGACATGGCGACGAAGATCACTCCTGTGGGCTTCGAGCCGGGCGCGCCGTGCGCTGCCTGGCGGCGCTTCATCGACGAGATCACCTGCGGTGACGCAGCGCGCGCCGCCTACCTGCAGCGCGTGATCGGTTACAGCCTGACGGGCTCCACGCGCGAGCAGTGCCTCTTCGTGCTCTACGGCGCGGGCTCCAACGGCAAGAGCACCTTGCTCGAGGTGATCCGGGCGTTGATGGGCGACTACGGTCGGTCGGCCGACATGGCGTCGTTTCTCGAGACCCGCGCCGACAAGGTGCGCGAGGATCTCGCCGATCTTCATGGTGCGCGCTTCGTCTCCGCCGTCGAGGTCGAGAAGGGAAGGCACCTCGCAGAAGCGACCATCAAGCAGTTGACCGGCGGCGACGCGATCAGCGCTCGGTTCCTGTTCAAGGATCGGTTCCAGTTCACGCCCCGGTTCAAGATCTTCCTGGCGGTCAACCACAAGCCGGGCGTCCGGGGCGCCGACGACGGCATCTGGAGGCGGCTGCGCCTCATCCCCTTCGAGCGCAAGTTCTCGGATGCGGAGAAGGACCGCGGCCTCCTCGACAAGCTGCGCTCCGAGCTGCCAGGGATCCTCGCGTGGGCCGTCGAAGGCTGCAGGCGTTGGCAGGAGATCGGCCTGGCTGAGCCCGACGACGTGCGCGAGGCCATCGACGGGTACCGCTCCGAGATGGACGTGATTGGCGGCTTCATCGAGGAGCGCTGCGTCGTTCGCGGCGACGCAAGGGCCGGCTCGCAGGATCTCTACGACGCGTACCAGCAGTGGGCCGTCGACAGCGGTGAGCGCGCTCTGCCGTTGCGGGGCCTTGTTGAGCGCCTCGCTGAGCGTGGGTTCCACCGGGGCAAGAGCCACGGCGTGCAGACGTGGCGGGGGCTGGGCCTCCGCCACCCGGCGCGCCGGCCCCAAGATGCCGATCAAGACACCGCGGAGTGCGCTGACGTGGGGGAGGATGGGGAGGGTGAGGGCGTCGTTCACGCGCTCGGCGGCAGCGATCTGGCCACGAAGGCTTTCGGAGATTCCTCCCCATCCTCCCCGCAGGCTCCCCATCCTCCCCATCCTCCCCCCATCGGGGGAGGGTCAGAAGTGGAGCAAGAGCCTGAAATTGAAGGTGAAGATCCAATCCGGGGAGGATGGGGAGGTTTCCACAGAAGTCCCCTACGCGCGCGTGCGCACATGAGAGGAGGTTCCGGCGAGCCCTCCCCATCCTCCCCATCCTCCCCCGGCGTCCCTGATGACGAGTCCGAGTGGGACGAGGTCGAGCTGTGAACGCCCGTCTGCTGCTCGCGGAGGCACGCGCCGCGGGCGTCGACCTCGTGGCCGACGGTGACCGCCTCCGGTGCCGCGCGCCCAAGGGAGCGTTGACGCCCGAGCTGACCGCCCACCTGCGAAAGATGAAGCCGGCTCTGCTGCAGCTGCTGGCTATCGAGATGGCGTCATCCCCGCTGTCGCTGGCGGACGTGGCCCGTTTCGAGGCGCTGGAAGTCGAGGTGCGCCTGGCGGGCGGGGCGCTCGGCGAGCTTTGGCTGGTCCCTCAGTTCACCGACAGCGGACGCCTGGAGATCAGCGCCAGCGACCTGCGTGCGATCCAGGTCGCCCTGACGGTGTGGCCCGGGGCTTGGATTCGCTCCATCGAGCGCCGCGCCCAAGGCCCCTCGGTACGCCGCCGACCGACCGACCGGACCCAAGAAGGGCCGGCGTGAACACTTCGCGCCTGGACTCGATAGAGCAGAGGCATGGATCGAGCGCGGAGGAGCGAATGCAACCAAACCCGTCGCAGCACTTCGTCA
>CALBMW010000330.1 GCA_937896275.1 uncultured Myxococcales bacterium | reverse complement strand
CGCATCTCGAGGCCGACGCCGATCACCTTGAGGTCCAGGTTGGCGCCGACCACGACCGGCAGGTAGAGCACCATCGCGTTGGGATCGGTGGCGGGCTCGGGGTCCGACGACAGGTGGAAGCGCGGCTCGAGGCCGACGCCCAGGTCGATGCCCAGGAGGAGCGGGATGACGGGCAGCGAAACCTTGGCGATGACCGGCACGACGAGGCTGTCGTCGGTCGCGTCCCCGCTCTCGAAGGAGTTGCGCCAGTACAGCGCGTCGACCTCGATCGCCAGCAGGACCAGGTCGTAGACGTAGGCCGCGCCGATCGCGAAGGGCAGGACGTTGGGCGCGTCGCCGGGGAACTTCGGATCCTCGTCCTGATAGAAGGACGTCCCGGTCCCGATCTTGAGGCCGAAGCGGCCACCGGCGAGGGCCGGCCCGGCCGCGGCGAGCGCGGTTCCGAGGACGAGCAGTACGAGCACCTGGCGCATGATTTCCCTCCCTGAGTGGTGACGTGGTCGAGACTCCGCCCACTACACGACTTCGCTGCGTTGGGCGCAATCCCCAGGGCCCGATTCTGGTCCGGTCCCGGCAGATCTCAGCGGCGGACGGCCCCAACCCTTTCGATTCGATGGCGAAGCTCCTACCCTGCGCGCCGACCAGGAGGGGCCATGCACACCGAGACCGTCACCGTCGGCGACGCCGAGATCACCCTCGAGACCGGGCACATCGCGCGCCAGGCGCACGGGGCCGTCGTGGTCCGGCAGCACGACGCCTGGCTCCTCGCCACCGTGGTGGCCGGCCCCGACCTCGCGGGCGGCGGCTTCCTGCCGCTGACCGTGGAGTATCGCGAGAAGGCCGCGGCGGCGGGCCGCGTCCCCGGCAACTACTTCCGTCGCGAGACCCGCCTCGGCGAGCACGAGGTGCTCACCAGCCGCCTCATCGATCGCACGCTGCGGCCCCTCATCGCCGACGGCTTCCGCGCCGAGACCCAGGTCGCGGTGACCGTGCACAGCGCCGACGAGCGAGCCGATCTCACGGGCTTGGCGCTGCTGGGCGCGGCGGCGGCCCTGCACCTCTCGGACGTGCCCTTCGACGGACCCGTGGCCGGGCTGCGCCTCGTGCGCACGGGGGGCGCCTTCGTCCCCTTCCCCAGCTTGGCCGCGGCGGGCCGCGCGGACCTCGACCTGATGGTGTCCGCGAGCGCGCACGGGCTGGTCATGGTCGAGGGCGAGGCGGCGCAGCTGCCCGAATCGACGCTGGTCGAGGCCTTCGACGCGGCGTCGGCGCTGCTGGCCCCGCTGCTGGCCGCCTGCGACCGGCTCCGCGAGGCGGCCGGCCGCGCCAAGCGGGCGATCCCGTTGACGAATCACGACGTCGTAGACGCCGCCGTGCGGACGGCTGTGTGCGACGAGATCGACGCGGCGCTGCGGATCCCCGTGAAGACGGAACGCTACGCGAGGCTGGCGGCGCTGCGGGATCTCACCGCCCAGGCGCTGCCCGAGGAGCCCACCGCCCGTGACCGGTTCGACGCGCTGCTGCACGCTCGCGCCCGCCGGCTGGTGCTGGACGGCGGACGCATCGACGGTCGCGCCCACGACGCGGTCCGGCCCATCACCTGCGAGGCCGGCTTGCTGCCGGCCTGCCACGGCTCCGCGCTGTTCACGCGAGGTGAGACCCAGGTGCTGGTGACCGCCACGCTCGCCGGCGCGCGCGATGCCCAGGACCACGAGACCGTATACGGCAGCCGTCGGGAGAACTTCCTCCTGCACTACAACTTCCCGTCCTTCTCGGTGGGCGAGGCGCGGCCGAACCGCGGACCCGGGCGGCGCGAGATCGGTCACGGCAACCTGGCCCGCCGCGCGCTGGCGGCCGCGTTGCCCGACGCGGGCGAGTGGCCCTACACGGTGAGGATCGTCTCGGACGTGACCGAGTCGAACGGCTCCTCGTCGATGGCGACCATCTGCGGCGCCACGCTGGCCCTGATGCACGCCGGGGTGCCGCTCGGGGCGCCGGTGGCGGGCATCGCGATGGGCCTGGTGGCCGAGGGCGACCGCGTGGCGATCCTGAGCGACATCCTGGGCGACGAGGATCACCTGGGCGACATGGACTTCAAGGTGGCCGGGACCGCCGCCGGCATCACGGCGGTGCAGATGGACAACAAGCTCGGCAGCCTGCCGCGCGCCGTGCTGGTCGAGGCGCTCGAGCAGGCGCGCGCCGGGCGGACCCACATCCTGAACGTGATGCAGGCGACCCTCGACGACACGCCCCCGAACCCTCGGGCCCCGCGCCACGTAAAGTGGAAGATCAACCCGGCGCGGATTGGGGCGGTCATCGGCAAGGGCGGCTCGGTGCTGCAGCAGATCCAGGGGCGCACGGGGGCCCGCGTCGACATCCAGGACGACGGCACCGTGACGGTGCTGGGCCGCGACGAGGCCTCGGCCCGCGCGGCGCGCAAGGCCATCGAGGACATCACCCTCGAGCTGGTCAAGGGTGGCCTCTACCGCGGCGAGGTCACCAGCGTGCGCAACTACGGGGCCTTCGTGCGGGTGGCCGAGCACGAGGGGCTGGTCCACGTGTCGGAGTGGGACGAGGCGTCCGTGGCCGACGCGACCGGCGTGACGAGCCCAGGGCAAGCCGTGCTGGTGCGGGTGCTGGGGGCCGACGACAGGGGGCGGCTGAGGCTGAGCCGCAAGGCCGCCCTGGGCGAGGACCCCGGCGACGCGCTCAACGCCTGACGGCGACGCCGAAGGCGGACCGGGTCGGGTGCGAGCCTCGATCTCGGAGGCGCCGAGGCGTCAGCGGGGGCCCCGGCCGACTGGGCTGCGGGTGTCGGCGAATGGCCGTCGGGTGCCGCCGACCGCCGGTGATCGATCGATGGCTCGGTCCCCAGCAGGGCCATGGCCCGATCAGGTCACCGGCGCTCGCGCGACGCGTCGTCTGTGGGCGCGGCGTTGATCCACAGCCGAATCCAGGAGGCATCCAGGTCGCGGACGCGCGCGGCCGCCTGGCGGTCGATGAGCACGACGTCGCCGTCGGGGGCCTGAGCGATCGCGACGGCTCCCCGATCGAGCTGATCAGCCGCCTCGTCGTCCATCGCCAAGTAGGGTACGCGGCCGTCGTGGCTGTCGAAGTAATAACGCCGGTGCCCGAAGCGGATCTTGACGCGACCGGTGGCGACGATCTGGTCGACGCGCTCGTGCAGGGCCCGCGTGTCGCTGCTCGAGCGCTCCGTGTCGGCCCGCGCGCGCGTCCTCGTCTGCTCGAGGCGCCGCGCCTCCTCGGCACGCCGCCGCGCCCCCTCCCGCTCGGCCTCGACGCCCTCCCGGCCCACCTGCTTCTGGTGCAGACGCTGCTCGTGCGTCGCCTTCTTGGCCTGCTGCTCGGTGACGAGCCCCATCTTGCGCAGTTGATCGGCCAAGCTGCCCGCCATCATCGACCTCCGCGTCCGGTTCCGCGCCAGGGCAACATGCGCCGGCGGGGGCAGTAAACCCCCAGCGCGTGAGAACCCCCAGAAATCGGCCCCACAATGTGAAAAACCCCGGGCGCAGCGTGCGGCCGGGGTTCTTCTGGTGGGCGATACTGGATTTGAACCAGTGACTTCTTCCGTGTGAAGGAAGCACTCTTCCGCTGAGTTAATCGCCCATCGACCGCTGACGGGGCGGCGCTGACGGAGCGGCGCTGAGCCGCTGGAGTCGAGGCGCGCTTTTATCAGCCGCGAGCGTCGCCTGCAAGATGTTTTTGGTCGCGGGCTGTGCTATGCGGCGCGCATGAACCACCTGCGCGCCCTGCGCCCCCATCAATGGGTCAAGAACGCCTTTGTCTTCGCCGCGTTGGTCTTCTCGAAGAACCTGACGCGGCTCGATGCGGTGCGCGACAGCTTGTTGGTGTTCGTGGCGTTCAGCATCCTCGCCAGCTCGATCTACCTGATCAACGACATCGCGGACGTCGAGCGCGACCGCCATCATCCCGAGAAACGACACCGCCCGATCGCCAGCGGCGCCGTCGAGGTGCGCACCGCGATCCTCATGGCGATGCTGCTGGGCCCGGCGGGGCTGGCCCTCGCCTACCTCGGGCTCAACACCGCGACCGGCGTGGCGCTGACGGTCTACGCGCTGCTCAACCTCGCCTACTCGTTTCGGCTGAAGCACGTCGTGCTGCTCGACGTGTTCATCATCGCCATCGGCTTCCTCATCCGCGTCACCGCGGGCGCGCTGGCGATTCAAGTGCCGATCAGCCCCTGGCTGCTCATCTGCACCTTCTTCATCGCCCTGTTCCTGGCCTTCTGCAAGCGGCGCCACGAGCTGAGCAGCCTGGGGGATGATGCCGTTCAACACCGTGGAATCCTTGCGGAATACAGCACGCCGTTCATCGACAAGATGATCTCGGCGCTGGCCTCGCTGACGGTGATGAGCTACGCGCTCTACACCATCGATCCCCTGGTCGTGCGCAAGCTCGGCACCGACGGGCTGTTGGTCACCGTGCCCCTCGTGCTGTTCGGGGTGTTCCGCTACCTGTACTTGGTGCACCAGCACCAGATGGGCGGATCGCCCACCCAGATCGTGTTCACCGATCGGGGCATCCAAGGCATC
>CALBMW010000329.1 GCA_937896275.1 uncultured Myxococcales bacterium | reverse complement strand
TGGGCCTGGCCGCGCTGGCGGCGGCGTCGTCCGTGGCGTGGCAGGCGGCCGCGGTGGGCGGCCTGCCGTGGCGTCCGGTCGAGGGCGCGCTGTGGGCGTCGGCGATCTTGCTGGCGGGGGCCTTTCAGGCCCGGGACCACGCTCTTCATTCGGCGACCGCGGTGGCTCTGGCCGTGGCGCTGGGCGGCCTCGCGCTGCCCCTGGCTGGGTAGGCGTCCAATGGCCGAGAACCCTCACGTCAAGCAGGTGCGCTTCGTCAAGAGCGCCGTCCACCCGAGCGACTTTCCCGACCTCGAGGGCATGCCCGAGCTGGCGGTCGCCGGGCGGTCCAACGTCGGAAAGTCCAGCCTGATCAATGGCTTGGTGAACCGGCGCCGCCTGGCCAAGGTGAGCAACACGCCCGGCCGGACGCAGCTGCTCAACTTCTTCGTGGTCAACGAGGCCTTCTCGCTGTGCGATCTGCCGGGCTACGGCTACGCCAAGGTGCCCCTCGTGATGAAGCGCCAGTGGGGCCCGATGATCGAGCGCTACCTCGAGGGCCGCGACACGCTGCGCGGGCTGCTGCTGCTGATGGACGCGCGGCGCGAGCCGGGCGAGTGGGAGACCGGGCTCATCGGCTGGTGCAGCGAGCACGGCATCGCGGTGATCCCCGTGGTCACCAAGATCGACAAGCTCGTGCCCAGCAAGCGGATGCCGGCGTTGGCGGCGGTGGGGCGGCCGCTTGGCCTGCCGGCGAAGCAGCTGGTGGGCTGGTCGGCGCCCAACGGCGACGGGCTCGAGGATCTCTGGGGCCGCGTCGTGCGGGTGCTCGGCCTGGACGTCGATGGGTCTGACTGAGGCCACCGTGCGGCCGATGACGCCGGCGGACGTCCCGGCGGTGGCGGCGCTCGAGGCCGCCGCGCATCAAGCACCTCGGCCCGCCGAGGTCTTCGCCGACGAGCTGGATCTGCCGCACGCCTACCTGTGGGTGCTCGCCTTGAGCGACGCGCTGCTGGGCTTCATCGACTGCTGGGTGGTGGCCGACGAGGTCGAGGTGCTCGACGTGGTGGTCGATCCAGGCGCTCGGCGAAAAGGCCACGCGCGTCGCCTGCTGAGCCACGCGTTGGCCTGCGCGCGGGCCCGCGGGGCCCAGACCGCGCACCTCGAGGTTCGGGTGAGCAACACCGCGGCCCAGGCGCTGTACACGAGCTTCGGCTTCGTCGAGGTCGGGCGACGGCGGCGCTATTACCCGGATGGTGAGGACGCGTCGCTCTGGTCGTCGTCGCTGTCGGGGTCGTCCGCCGCCTCGACGGCCTGAGCGGGCGACTTCGGCGACGCCGCGGACGCCGCCTTCGCGTCCGTGGCAGCCGTCGCGACGTCCGTGGCAGGCCCCTTCGCGAGCGTGAACGGCCCCTTCGCGAGCGCGTCGGGCGGCCCGGCCACGCCCTGCGGCTGGGCTCCGCCGGGAGGCGGCGAATCGAGCGCGAGGGCGATGTCTTGCGCCGGCGGCAGGGCCAGCGACGCCGCCTCGACGGCCGCGAGCCCGCGCGGCGGTCGGGTGACGCCCTCGTCGGCGCGGCGCACCATGAAGTGTCCCAGGTCGTCGCGCCGGAAGGCGACGTCCTCGAGGCTGGTACCCGCGGCGAGTCGGTAGACCGTCACCGAACGGCGCCCGCTCGGTCGCTGCTCGGCGGCGACGAGCCCCTCGTGCACGAAGAGCTCGAGCGCGTTGGTGAGCACGGCGGTCGAGGCCGCCTCGGCGCGCTTGATGTCGCCCTGCAGAAACTCGCGCTCGGCGTGCTCCCGCGCGTACTCCAGCCACTCCTTGCGGTCGAGCGGCGCGTGCGTCAGCCCTCTCAGGGCATCGGCGGCGATCCAATAGCCCTCGACCAGGTGGCGCAGCGTGCCCCGCAGGAAGTCGAGCGTCAGCGGGGCCGCGGCCGAGATGTGGGCGCCGTCGTCCGCGACCAGCCCCTCTTCCACCAGCCGCGCCAAGGTGCCGTCGAAGTTCTGCTCGAAGGTGGTGTCGGTGGCGTAGATGAACTCGAGGCGGAACCAGTAGCTCAGCTTGCGCACCTCGGTGGCGAGCTGAGCGCGCGCCAGCGGCCGGCCCGCCGCGCCGAGCGCCGTCGCGATGATCGCGTCGGGCGCCAGGATGCCGAGGATCGTGTTGCGGTAGTAGTCCAGCTCGATGCGGCTCCTGTCGGGCACCACGTAGATCGGGTCGCCGCCGCGCTCGGTGCGCTGCACCAGCTTGCGCAGCAGGGCCAGCGCCTCGTCGATCAGCGGCCGAAGCGCCTCACCGCGCGCGCGGTAGCCGTCGCGCAGCCCCTTGGCGTCGTTGTCGGCGATGTAGTTGGCCTGCTGTTGGAGCACGTGCTCGATCGACCGCGACAGGCGCGCCCCGCGGCGGTGCAGCATGTCGACCAGGAAGCCCACCAACTCGCGCAGCCGTGCACCCGAGAGGCCGCGCCGCTCGTGGCTCAGGAGCACCGCGCCGACCAGCGACGAGGGGGCGACGATGGTGGCCTCCTGGATGCGCCGCATCAGGTGGTAGCCCAGCCGATGCGTGGTGTCGCGGAGCTTGGCGTCGTCGGTCGTGGTGACGTCGGTGATGCCGCGCCCCGCCAGGTACTCGCTCAGGCGCACGGGCTCCTCGAAGGACACGTAGATGCGACCGTAGCGGGAGCGCAGCACCTTCCCGGCCCGCACGACCCCCGACACCGACTCGGGTCTCTTCTCGGCCCCCGTCAGCTCGGCGCGGTAGCTCGAGGTCTCGACCACGCGCTCGTAGGAGAGGTTGATGGGCACGAACTGCAGGTCCTTGAACTCGCCGCGCCGCGCGCCCTCCATGAGCATCGAGAGCAGCCCCAACTTCGGTGGCAGGGGCTTGCCGGTGCGGCTTCGACCGCCCTCCATGAAGAACTCGATGGGGTAGCCCTCGCGCACCAGCTTCCAGAGGTAGGCGCGGAAGACCATCTTGTAGAGCGGGTTGCCCGCGAAGCTGCGCCGCAGGAAGAAGGCGCCGGCGCGGCGCAGCGCGGGCCCCAGCGGGAAGAAGGACAGGTTCGCCCCCGCGGCGATGTGCGGCGGGATGAACTCGTGGCGCAAGAAGACCCAGGAGATCACGAGGTAGTCCACGTGGCTCTTGTGGCTCGGCACCAGCACGAGCGGGGCGCTGCGGCTGTGGCGCGCGGCCTCCTTGGTGCGGCGCATGCCGGCCTCGTCGACCTCGACGCCCTGGAAGACCCGGTTGAAGACGAAGTCGAGCGCGCGCCCGAAGAGCAGGACGACCTCGAAGTTGAACAGCGAGGCGATCTCCTTGAGGTCGCGGCGGGCGGTCTCGAGGGCGGCCTCGAAGGGGACGCCGTTGCGCTCGGCCGAGGCGCGCAGCTCGCGGCGGAAGCGCTTGCGCTCGAGGATCTCCTGCCGAAGCATGCCCGGCGGCTTCATCTTGGGACCGTGGATGGCCATCGCCTCGCGGCCGAGGTGGATGAACAGCACGCGGCGCACCTTGCGGGCCACGCGCTCGTCGGTCCAGCCGGGGTGCTGGGCGAGGACCGCCTGCAGATCGATGGGCTCGCCGATTTGCACCGTGGCCATGCGATGGAAGCGGATGAAGTGTCCCAGCTTGCGCAGGCGGCCGCTGGCGTCCCGATCGCCGAAGACGATGTCGGTGAGGGTGCGTCGCTTCGAGGGGGGCTGGCGGGGCCAGTTGATCAGCTGAGGCACGAGCAGGATCGGCGTGTCGCTGGCGCGCTGCAGCTCGACGAGGCGCTCGATGTGGTGAGGGCGCTCGTGACGCTCGGCGACCCAGGCGCGGCGCTTGAGGAACAGCAGGGCCGATTGGCCCGCGTGGACCGTGATCGCGAGCTGGTCCTCGGAGGTCGGCTCGTCCTTGTTGCGGCCGAGCACGCGGCGCCAGCGATCGGCGATCCACTCGCGCAGGCCGCGGAAGAAGGTCAGGTCGACCTCGTTGGCGAAGCGCGCCAGCGGCAGGCCGGCCTTCAGGAACAGGTAGTTGAAGAAGAGGTAGTCGAGCAGGCTGCGGGTGCGCATCACGTAGACGATCTGGCCGCGGGCGGGCAGGGCGCGCAGGGCGTCGGCCTTGGTCGGATCGAGGGCGACGTGATCGAAGAGGCGCCGGCCGAGCCAGCCGAAGAGCGCGCGGGGGCGTTCGAGCATGGCGCTGCGGAAGTGCATGAGGCGGGTGGGCTCGGTCACGGGGCCTCCAGCGAGGGCGGGGGGTCGCGGTCGGTGGCGACGAGGCCACGGCGACTCTGGACCAGGTCGCCGCCGACGGTCCAGGTGGCGCCGCCGGGGGCGCGCCAGGCCGCGTGCAGGGTGCGGTCCCCGGCCTCGGCGAGGACGGC
>CALBMW010000328.1 GCA_937896275.1 uncultured Myxococcales bacterium | reverse complement strand
CGCGCCACCGTCCGACGCGACACCGTCCGACGCGACTCCGTCCGACGCGACCGGGCCCGACGCGACGCGGCCCGACGCGACGCGCGCGGACGCGTGGTCACCCGACGCCGGCGCCCCCGACGCCGCCCCGCCTCCGCCGCCCGCCTGCGCCAACGGCGTCGACGACGATGACGACGGCCGGGTCGATCTCGCAGATCCGGGCTGCCGCGCGGCCGACGACCGCGACGAGGCCGACGATCCGGCCTTCCCGCCGGCCTGCGCGGACGGCGAGGACGATGACGGTGACGGCGCCACCGACTGGCCCGCGGACCCCGACTGCGCGGCGGCCGGCGATCCGGGCGAGGGCGTCCTGTGCGCGGCCGGCCCGGTGGTCGCCGAGGTCACCGAGGGCGCGTGGTCGCTGCGCCTCCCCCTGGGGGGCGGCGGCGGTCGCGCGCAGGGGTCCTGCGGCGGTGAGGGTCGCGAGGCGGTGGTCGCCGTCAGCGTCAACCGGCCCGTCACCCTCACCGCGGCCCTGCGCGCCGAGCCGCGGGCGCCCGTGCTCTACCTGCGCGGCGCCTGCGACGCGGCCGACACCGAGTGGGCCTGTGCGCGCACCTTCGGCGTGGCCGACTTCAGCCTCGTGGCGCCGCCCGCGGGCACCTTCTTCCTGTTCGTCGACGAAGACTTCGCCGACGCGCCGGGGGTGGCGACGCTCGATCTGACGATTCGCGCCGCGGTGCCGGCGGCCTGCGCCAACGGGGCCGACGACGACGGCGATGGATCGAGTGACGCCGCCGATCCCGGCTGTGCGTCCGCGGCCGACGACGACGAGGCGGATCCGCCCGCGGCGCCCGCCTGCGCCAATGGCGTGGACGACGACGCGGACGGCGCGGCCGACTGGCCCGAGGATCCCGACTGCGCTGCCGCCGGCGATCCGGTCGAGGCGCTCCGTTGCGCCGATCCCGCGGTGCCCGTGGTCGAGGTCGGCTCCGCGGGCGGCGTCTTCGAGGTGGCGGCGCGGGTGGGCCCGTCCCACCTCGAGGCCAGCTGCAGCGCCGTGCCGGCCACCGAGGTGGTCTTCGCCGTGACGCTGGACCGCCCCGCCGCGCTGCGCGCCACGCTCGAGGCCGACGGCTTCTTGCAGGGCTCGCTCTCGCTGCGCGCGGCCTGCGACGCCGCCCTGACCGAGCGCGCCTGCAACCCGCGCGCGCTGTACCAGGATGAGTTGCCTGCGGGCACCTGGTACCTCGTGGCCGAGGTCGCCGCCGATCTCACCGCCCTGGCACCGGCGCGCGTGCTGATCGAGATCGAGCCCTTCTCGCGCGCGTGCTCCGATGGCTTCGACAACGACGGCGACGGCGTCGCGGACGCGGCGGATCCTGGCTGCGCCCATGCCTTCGACCGCGACGAGGCCGACCCGGCGGCGCCCCCGGCGTGCGCCAACCAGATCGACGACGATGACGACGGGGCGACGGACTGGCCGGCCGATCCTCAATGCGCCGCGGCGGGCGGCGCCACCGAGCGCCCCGGTTGCGCGCTCAACGTGCAGGTGCACGAGGTGCTGGCGCCGGGCGGCGCGGTGACGCTGCCTCTGGCCGAGGCCTCGGGTCTGACCGACGGCAGCTGCCGACTGACCGGCCTTGGGCGCGAGCACGTCCTGGCCTTCGACCTGGCCGACGCGTCCCACGTGACCGTCGACGTGCCGTCGCCCACGGAGCCCCTCGCGCTGTACCACCGCACCGACTGCGACGCGCCACGGAGCGAGACGGCCTGCGTGCGCGACGAGACCCTGGCCCTGCGCGCGCTGCCCGCCGGGCGGCACTACGTCTTCGTCGACCCCGCGCGGCCTGCGCCCTTCGAGGCGGTCGTGCAGATCGATCCGGTCGTGCGCGCCTGCGCCAATGGCCTGGACGACGACGGCGACGGCGCGGTCGACGCCGCCGATCCAGGCTGCGCCTATCCGGACGACCCGGACGAGGCCGATCCGGCGGCGCCGGCCGCATGCAGCGACGGGATCGATGACGACGACGACGGCGCCACCGACTGGCCCGACGATCCGGATTGCCTCGCGGCGGGCGACCCCACCGAAGGGGCTCACTGCGCCGACATCGTCGACGTGGTCGAGGTGAGCGGCGACGCGCTGGTGACGGTCGATCTGGAGGGTCGCCCCGACCGGCTGACGCTCGACTGCGCGGGCGGCGGCGGCGCCGGTGAGGGCATCATCGCGCTGACGCTCGCCGCCCCGGCCGACGTGGTGATCGAGACGGTGCACGCCGACTTCGACACGGCGATCGAGGTGCGCGGGGCCTGCGACGATGCCGCGTCGGTGGTGGCCTGCGACGACGACGGCGGGATCGGCGATCGCTCGCGGCTCGAGCTGCCGGGGCTGCCGGCGGGTACGTGGTACGTGGTGGTCGACGCCTTCCTGCGCAACAGCGGGGCGACGGACGTGCGCATCACCGTGCGATAGACGTGTACGCGGGGCGCGCGGCGATTCGCGGCGTGCGGCTGCGGCCCGGAGCCTGCCGTGGCCCGGAGCCTGCCGTGGCCCAGAGCCTGCCGTGACCCACACGCGCCGCTGCCGGCCGAGGATCGAGGACGTCAGTCCACTTGACGGCGCCCGGGTCGGTGGGGGACACCCCAGCCATGCGCTTGATGCACCTCACGCTCCGCACCACCCAGCCCGGCCGCATCACGTCGTTCTATCGGGCGGTGCTGCAGCTGCAGGTGCGTTCGCGCGAGGAGGACCGCGCGGTCCTGGTGCTGGCCGACGATCAGCTGCTCATCGTGGAGGGCGTCACCGAGGATCCGGGTGGGGGCGACCAGCTGTGGCTGCGGGCCGGCACCAACACCCTGGGGCGCGTGCGGCGACGCCTCCTCGACCTCGGGGCGGAGGTGCTCGAAGACCTCGATCAGCAGGTCGTGTTCCGCGACCCCGACGGGCGCCGGGTGGCCGTCACCACCCGCCAGGACTTCGGCGGGCTCGACGACGAGGCCTGACTGACAGGCTCTCGGAGTCTGACAGGCTCTCACAGGGCCAAGCGCGCTCTCCATACATGCAACGCGCGCCGGGCGCAGGCGACCTCGACTTCGAGCAGGGCCACCAGATCGGCCGTCCCGTCGACGCGGCCCCCGTCGCCCAGCCGCTCCAACGCCGCGCATACGCGCGCCACACGCGGGACACCGATGACCGCGGCGCTGCCCTTGAAGCGATGGGCACGCTCGCCCATCGCGGTCGCGTCGCCGGCGACCACCGCGGCCCGCACGATCGCCACGCTCTCGGGCGCCTCTTCCGACCACTGCGCGACCACGTCGAGGCCCTCGAGGTCGTCCTGATCCACCGGCAAGTACATGGCCAGCATGCGGTCATCGAGCACCGCGACCCCGTCGAGCTCGACGTGCGTCGCGGGCGCGGCGGGCAGCGGCGTCATCTTCCAGGTCGTGAGGACCCGCTCGACGTCCATGAAAGTGATCGGCTGAACGAGGAAGTCGTCGGCGCCCGCGGCCAGCGCCTCGACGCGGGCGGGGGCCGAGTCGTCGGTGGTTGACCACACCACCGGCAGGCGGGGCGCGCGGCCCTGCTCGGCGAGCCGGATCGCGCGGGTGAGGCAGAGGACGTCGCTGTCGGGCAGCGCGTTGCTCAGCAGCACCATTGCGAGCGATCGGTCGGCAGGATCGGTGACCCGCTGCAGGACGCCGGCGCCTTCGGCCACACAGATCGTCGCGCAGCCGAGGCGCCCCAGCAGCCGCTCGAGCAGACCGCTCAGCACGGCATCGGGCTCGGCGACCAGCACCAGGGGGCGCCCGTCGTCCTCCGCTCCGTCTCGCTGCGGCCCCGCGTCGGTCGCGGCGCCGATGGGGTCGCCATGCCTCGGCATGTCCGTTTCGGCTCCTCCGTCAGCGGTCACGCGGGGTCGGCGCCTCCGGGTCAGCGATCCCGCCCGGCGCCGATCCGCAGTCTGCGAGAAGATACCCTTGTCGTTTTGTTAGCTTCGACCTTCCGGGACTATGACGCGGCTCGGCAGCGCGTGCAAGTTGGGGCGTGATTCACTCAGCCGCGCCAGCGTCGTCAGGCTGGCGGCGGTCGGCCGACCGAAGGCCCAATCGCCGCCCTCGGTGGCGCTGCCGCCCACGTCGAGGTGGGTGAAGGGGAGCGGCGGATCGCCGCGCAGGCCGTGGTGGTCGAGGCCCGAGGCCGCGATGGCGGTGCCCGGAGCCCGGCTTCGTGCGATCCGCAGGGCGATGGGCCACCGCATGCCGGGCTGACGGCTGACAGCTGAGCGCTGACAGCCGCGCCAGACGGGCACTCGCCCGTGCACTGAAGAGGTGTCCAGCAATCGAACGCCGTCGCGAGGACGTGACGGGCGAGG
>CALBMW010000327.1 GCA_937896275.1 uncultured Myxococcales bacterium | reverse complement strand
CCCCGCCCCGGCCCCCGCCCCGGCCCCCGCCCCGGCCGCGAAGCCGGTCAGCCTGGCCAAGGTCACCCTCGAGAAGCGCGGCGACAGCCAGAAGATCTCGCTGAAGAAGGGCGGCAGCGTCGCGGCGATCCACGTCAACCTGAACTGGGATCAGGGCAAGAAGTCCTTCTGGAAGGCCGCGCAGAACGCCGACCTGGATCTGGGCTGCATGTTCGAGATGCAGGACGGCATGAAGGGCGTCATCCAGCCCCTCGGCAACCGCTTCGGCTCGCGCAACCAGGAGCCCTTCATCCTGCTCGACAAGGATGACCGCTCGGGGGCCTCCACCGACGGCGAGAACATGACCATCTTCCGTCCGGACCTGATCCGGCGGGTGGTGGTCTTCGCGATGGTCTACGAGGGCGCGGCGAACTTCAGCACGGTCAACGGGCGCGTGACGATCAAGGACACCGACGGCAACGAGATCACGGTGCACTGCAACGCGCCGGACTCGCGGCTGACCTTCTGCGCGGTCTGCCACATCGAGAACACCGGCGGCGAGATCAAGTTCACCAAGGAGGAGCGGTACTACCCCTCCCACAAGGAGTGCGACGAACATTTCGGCTTCGGCTTTCGCTGGGTCGCTGGGTCGAAGTAGTCGCATCGTGACACCCACCGAGATGCAGCCCGGGCAGCGCCTGCGGCTCGACGAGAGCGAACGGGTCGAGCTCGCCGTGGATCGAGCGGGCCGCGACGCGGGCATCCTGCGCAGCGCGGTGCTGCTGTTCAAGGGCAACCTGGGCACCGATCCGCCCATGCAGGTGATTCACCCCGGCGCCCCCACCGGCGCCGACGGGGCGGTGGAGCTGGCCCCCGGCGGCATCAGATATCGCATTGATCTCGGCAAGTTGCGCGGCAAAGCGGAGCGCGTGGTGCTGGTGATGTGGGTCACCGAGGCCGAGCGGCAACACGCCCGCGCGCTGTCGGACGCCGAGCGCATCACGGTCAGCCTCTTCGACAGCGGCAACGATCGCGTCGCCACCTTCTCACCGGAGCCCGCGCGCTTCGGCCGCGAGGCGGCGGTCATCCACTGCGAGATCTACGACAAGAGCGGCTGGCGCTTCCGGGCGGACGGATCGGGCTTCCTGGGCGGCGTGTTGGCGATGGCCAGCCGCCTGGGCATGTCGGCGCTCGAGGCGAACGCGATGGACGGCCGCGGCCTGCCCACGCCGAGTGACGGCGCCGCCGACGCCGGGCCCGCGTTGCGCGCCGATCTGCTGCCGGTGCACCTGCCGTCGGTCGCCTCGGGCGGCCCCGAGCGCCTGGTGCCCGGCGGCCTGCTCGCCTCGGTCGCGCGCGTCTATGTGGTGGCCAACGACGGCCGGCAATTCACCGGGACGGCGTTCGCGATCACGCCCGGGGGCGCGATGGTGACCTGCGAGCACGTCGTCGCCGACGCGGCGCAGGTGGCGGTGGTGTTCCACGACGGCAGCAAGCCGCGCCCGTGCAGCGTGATGGCCAAGGACGAGGGTCTGGACGTCGCGATCATCCAGCCCCACGACGCGAACGGGACCGAGCACTGGCTCGAGATCGCGAACCCCGACAGCCCCGCGGAGCTCGGCACCGAGGTGGGTCTGCTCGGCTTCCCGCTGGGTAGCCTGGGCGAGGAGATCAACTACTCCCAGGGCATCATCAACAGCACGCGGAAGTCCCACGGCCTGCGCCTGCTGCAGATCGACGCGGGCGCCGCCCCCGGCTCCAGCGGGGGTCCCCTCTTTCGCCGCTCCGACGGGGCCGTCCTGGGCGTGCTCGGAGGCGGCCTGCGCGGCGAAGCGATGGGCATGCACGTGAACCTCGCCATCTCGATCGACGCCCTCGCCGCCCTGGGCTGGGTGACGCGCTCCTGACGCCAGCCCGATTGACGCCACCCCTCGGCCTGCGCGACAACGGGCCCCCACGAAGCGGGAGGCGCCGATGAGGGTGTTGGTCACGGGGGGCGCGGGCTTCATCGGTTCGCACTTGGTCGATGCCCTGGTGGCGCGCGGCGACGAGGTCGTCGTGCTGGACGATCTCTCCACCGGCAAACGCGAGAACCTGGCGACGGTGGCCGATCGCGTGCAGCTGATCGTGGGCTCGGTCACCGATCGCGACGCGGTCGCCGCCGCGACCGACGGCTGCGCGGTCGTCTTCCACCAAGCGGCCATCGCCTCGGTGCCGCGCACCATCGAGGCGCCGGTCGAGACCAACGCCGTCAACTTCGGCGGCACCCTCAACGTGCTCGAGGCCGCACGCGCGGCCGGCTCGCGGCGCGTGATCTTCGCCGGCTCGGCGGCGATCTACGGTGACGACGCCCCCCTGCCGGTCGGCGAAGATGCGCCGCTCAGCCCGCTGTCGCCCTACGCGGTCGAGAAGCTGTGCGCCGAGCATTATGTGCGCGTGTGGGCGCCGCTCTTCGGCCTAGAGACCGTATCCCTGCGCTATTTCAACGTCTTCGGCCCACGCCAGGATCCCCGGAGCCCCTACTCCGGGGTCGTGAGCATCTTCGTCGACAGCCTGCTGCGCGGCGAGGCGCCCACCATCTACGGCGACGGCGAGCAGACCCGGGACTTCGTCGCGGTGGACGACGTGGTGCGGGCCAACCTGGCCGCGGCCGCGGTGAGCGCGCCGGTGGGCCTGGTCTGCAACATCGCGCGCGGGGAGGCGACCTCGCTCAACCGCCTCTTCGCGACGCTCTCCAGCTTGCTGGGCGGTCCCGCCGCGCCCCGCCACGCGGAGGCCCGCGCCGGCGACGTGCGCCACTCGCTGGCCGACGTGACACGCGCGCGCGACGCCCTGGGCTTCGTGGCCCGCACCCCGGTCGAGGTGGGCCTCGCTCGATTGGTCGAGTGGGCGCGCGGCGTCAGAGGTCGGGCGGGAGCGGATCCAGGGTCAGGGTGAAGGAGCCTTCGGCGTCGCCGCCCGGGCTGCGCAGGCCCACGTCGATCCGCAGCGGGGCGCCCGTGATCTCGGCGAGGCGCTCGTAGGGCAGGAGCCCGCCCGCCTCGTCCTGCAGCACGAGCTGGGCGCGCGGATACTCGCAGTAGGCGCCGCCGGGCCCCAGGTGCAGCAGCCAGTCGAGCGTCAGGTGCCGCGAGATTCGCCAGTCGCCCCTGCGCAGCGCGATCTCGATGTCGACGTGGTCGGGATCGATCGGACCGAAGACCTGCGCCGATACGAAGACGTGGTAGCCGCC
>CALBMW010000326.1 GCA_937896275.1 uncultured Myxococcales bacterium | reverse complement strand
TCTCCGGCCCCTACGCCGCGATCGGCGAGGCGGCCCGCGCCGCGGCCGAGTTGGCGCTGGCCGACCAGCCGGGCGTCGAGATCGTCGTCGCCGACACCGCGGGCGACGCGACCCGAGCGCCGGCGCTCGTCGAGGCGCTGGTCCTCGAGCAGGGCGTCGCGGCGATCCTGGGGCCGGTGGGCAGCATCGAGAGCTTCGCCGCCGCGCGCGCGGCCGAGCGCATGGAGGTGCCGATCGTCACGCTCGCGTCGCGCGAGGATCTCACCGCCTTGGGCCCCTTCGTCTTTCGCCACCGGATGACGCGCTCGGAGCAGGCCCGGGCGGTGGCGCGCTACGCCTGCGATCAGCTCGGCCTGCGCAGCTTCGCCATCCTGGCGCCCGACAGCGACTACGGGCACGACATGACCCAGGCCTTCTGGCGCACCGTGGAGCGTTGCGGCGGCGAGATCCGGGGCGCGCAGTTCTACTCGCCCCGCGCGACCGAGTTTCACGACGCCATCAAGAAGCTGATCGGGCGCTCCGATCTGTCGGCGCGCTCGCCCGACCACCGCTGGGAGCGCCTCAACCGCAAGTCGAAGGATCCCGCGCAGCACGTCCCGCCCATCGTCGACTTCGATGCGATCTACGTGCCCGACGTGGGCCCGCGCGCGCGCCTGGTGCTGCCCTTCCTGACCTACTGGGACATCGAGCTGCGCACGGATCCCGAGCTCGACGCCGCGCGCTTCGCGCCGAAGTACGGCGGCGAGGTGCCCAACCTGGTGCAGGTGCTGGGGAGCGCCGGGTTCGCCAGCCCCGGCTTCGCGGCGCGTGCGGGCGCGCCCGCTCACAACAGCGTCTTCGTCGATGGGTTCTGGGCCGAGGATCCCGACGCGGCGATCTTCGTGCAGCGCTTCATCGACAAGACCGGCCGACCGCCCTCGGACCTGGCGGCGCACGCCTACGATGCGGCCCTCCTGCTCGCGCGCGCGCTGGCGGGTCAGCGCGATCGCGAAGGCGTGCGCCGGGCGCTGTCGGACATCCGTGACCACCGCGGCGTCTTCGGACCGACGCGGGTCGCAGGCGACGGCGAGGTGCAGTTCGACCTGCACGTGCTGACCATCCGGCCCGACGGCACCGTGGGCCCCCACGACCTGGCGCCGTTGCGCGGGGCCGACGAGGACGCGCCCTGACCGGCCCCGCAGGGTCCGGCACATTGTAATTCCTCACAAACTTCGCCAGTCTGGAGACCGCTCGAACGCGAGGGATGCATGAACCGAGATGGTCCGCCGGACGCTGGGGCGCCGTTCCCAGGCACGACCCTCGGGGGTCCGTCGCCCACGCCGATCAGGACCGATCTCCCCAATCGCCAGGTGCGCATCCAGCCGCCGTCGACCCCGCCGCCACCGAACGGTCGCCATGACACCGCCGATCACGGCCGCGCCATGATGGTCGGCATCTTGGGTCGCCGGCGTCGCCTCGACCGCGACCTGCGTCAGATGGCCGCGGCGAGCACCCACGACGTCGGCGCGCTGCTCACGCGAGTCGAGGCCGTGCTGCCGCCCGAGGCGGAGGCGATGTTCGAGTCCCGCGGCCGCGATGGAGTCTCGGGCCGCATCTCGGAGAAGCTGGTGACCTTCCACGTGCTGGCCGAGGCGCACGCCCGCCTCGCCGAGCTCGAGCGCGAGGTGGGGCGCCTGCGGGCTGGCGTCGATCTCCTCGTCGCCGATTTGGGGCCCGACACGGTCAACAACTTCGTGGCGGGCGGCGCGCGCATGGTGTTCATCGCCACCCATGAACCGCTGAACGAGGGGGCTCGCCTGAGGGTGCGCCTCGTGCTGCGGGGCATCGGCACCATCGAGACCGAAGCGCGGGTGGCGTGGCGGCGCGACCCCCCCGATCCGGGGGTGGGCATCGAGCTGACGAACCTCGAGCCGCGCCATCGCGCCGCCGTGTCGCTCTTCCAGCAGACCCGTGATCCCCTGCCGGCCGCGGCCGCCCGCGGCACCTGGCGCTAAGAGCCTCCCCAGCTCGCCCACCACGCCGACGCCCCGCACCGTCCACCGCCCTGCGCCGGCCACAACGGGGCTTCGCGCGGTCGTCCCCGCGCTATGATCTCGATCGTCGGCGCCCGCACGGCGTCCACGGCGCGGAGCCTCGCGATGAACGGCAAGTGCGTCCTGCTGGCCACCGATCTGTCGGACGCGGCCGTGGTCGCCGCGCGCCGCGCCCGCGACCTCGGAGCCATCTTCGGCCTGCCCGTGGTGGTCGCCCACGTGATCGAGGCAGGCGCCGCAGCCTGGATGGCGTCCACGTACGCCGCCCTGGCAGACCCCGAGCAGATGGACGCCGCGCGCCGACGCGTCGACGCGTGGTACCGGCGCGTCACTGAGGCCGCGCCGAGCGACGTGAGCGTGACGGTGGACGACTGCTACAGCGGCCTCGTGAGCATCGCCACCGATCACGATCCCGCCGTGCTGGTGATGGCCCGCACGGGCAAGGGCGCCGTCCTGCGCACGCTCCTCGGATCGAGGGTTCAGGCCATCGTGGCGCGGCCGCCGTGCCCGGTGCTGATCGTGCACCCCGACGCCCGACCGCTCGACGCGCAGACCCGCCTCGCCGTGGGGGTCGACTTCTCGCCCCTCTCGGCCGGCGCCGTGCGCGTCGGCGTCGAGCTCGCCCGACGCCTCGGCGTGGGCTTGCGCCTCGTCCACTCCATCCACCTGCCCGACCTGCCCGCCTTGCCCGATGTCATCATCCCGCCGGCCAACGAAGGCATGATCGCCCAGGTCGATGACGAGCTGAAGGCCCTGGCCGCCGACCTGGCTGCCGACCTGCCGGCGGTCGACACGGCCGTGCTGCTGGGCGGGCCGGTGGGCGCGCTCACCCGCGACGCGGAGGCTCGCGCGACGGATCTCTTGATCGTCGCGCACAAGGGCCACCGCTCACGCCTGGCTGACTTCCTGGGCAGCGTGGCCCGCGGCCTGGTGGTGGGCGCGCCATGCAGCGTGCTGGTGGTCGGCGGTCGGGGGGTGTCCGCGCCCGGAGGCCCGCGCCAAGCTGCTTGACGCACGCCAGGCCGGCTGCCGCATGCCACCCTCCATCGTCCGGTCCCGCTTCAGCGGTCGGCGCCCAACTTCGGGACAAGCGAAGTTTTGATACGATTGGAAACTTTCGATGCCATCGTTGACACGGGCCTGCCTTCTGGCTTTCACTCACCCGTGCAAAGATGCCATTTCGAACGGAGAAGCCGATGCGTCGTGGAGCCCTCCTCACCGTGTTGACCGTGTTCGCCGCCGCGCCCGCCTTGGCCCAGGAGGCGACGGTGCTGCAGCTCGTCTCCGTTCACGATCCCGCGGCCGCCGATCCTTCGGTGTGCTCGATCCCAGGCGCGCCGGGGACGGTGCGGCTGGTGTTGGGCGGCACCTTCTCGAGCGTCCGCACGGAGGCGTCGAGCGGCAAGGTCAATGACGCCCACCCGCACACGGTCGGTACGGGCACGGCCTGCATCGACGTGCCGGTCGCCCACCTGAACCCCGCCTCCTTCTTCCCCATCGGCGAGCACCTCACCATCTACGGTGATTGGCACTTTGGCCGCCTGCACATGGCCGGCGAGGGCCGTTGCACCTATCAGACGAACGACCTGCCCGTCCCCGGCGTCGTCCTGACCGGGTGCACGATGGAGATCACCGACGCGCCCGAGGGCTACCTGGGTGGCCTGGCGTCGAGCAACTCGGTCTTCAACCCACTCTCCATCCCCGGCTACTCGACCGGGTCCTTCTGGACCTTCCGCCTGTTCCACGCGCCCGAGCCCGAGCACGCCGCGCGGTCGAGGCACCACCGCAGGTAGAGCGCCACCCTCGCGCCGCTCGAGTCCCGTGTCCGAGCGCTCGCGTCCCATCGACGGCCGCGCGTCGTGGCGCCTACTCGCGGCGACCGAAGTCGAGGCCGGCGGGGTTGCCGGGGTCCTCGTTGGGCGGCGGAGGATCGCGGAAGCTGAGCCAGGCGCCCACGCCCAGGCACCAGGCCGCGAGCACCACCAGGCCCGACCACAGGTCCCGCACGACCGCGACACCGATCGACAGGGCGACGCCCACCGCCAGCACCGTGTAGACCAGCCGTCGGGGGGCCGGGTGCGCCGGTCCTCCGCTCGCGGGTGGCTCTCCGTGGCGCGCGGCGGCCTCGTCGGCGGCCAGGTGACAGTTCTTGTACTTCTTGCCGCTGCCGCACGGGCAGGGCGCGTTGCGTGATTGCTTCGACATGCGCGCGAGCCTGCCAGCCGGCTCCGCCGCGGGCAAGCGGGGCGTGCTCAGAGGGCGTCTTGGGCCAGGATCCGCAGGGCCGAGATGTTCACCCGGTCGAAGGCGCCAGCGCGCCCGCCGGTGCCGCCCGTGTAGCGCGCGAAGTGCTCGAAGGCCGACATGTTGACGGCGCGCTCGTCCCCGCCAATCTCGACGCGGTAGGTGTGTCCCGCCTCGAGGGTCACCGGCACGAAGGACGAGCCAGCCCACCGATCCCAGTCCCCGAGGTGCGGCATCACCAGATAGCCGCCTCCGATCCGCGCGCCGTCGGCGAGGTCGGTGACGTCGAGCCGCTTCACCGCGCACGTCACGCCGGTGTTGACCGATCCCGCGCCGTTGCCGGCGTCGACCTGCAGCAGGTGTCGCCCCGAGAAGCGCGCCACGTACGCGGGCACCGTCAGCGTGTGGCCCAGATCCCCCCAGTTGTCGTAGTGCGGCCGGCCGTGGCTCTCGGACAGCTCGCCGCCCACGTGCTGCATCGCGGGCGCGAGGACGAGATCGACGCGACTCGAACCTGGCCCCCACCCACACGCGGGCGGACTGTGCTGCGAGTGATTGCCCGATCCGAGGTAGGTCGTCTCGACGCTGTAGCAGCGCGTCGGGCCGGCCGGATCCGCCTGCTCGTCGACCACCACGCGCCCCGCCCCGCCCGGCCGGTCGCGCACCAGCGCCTCGCCGTCCCGATAGACGGTCACGGACACCTCGTCGGGCGCCTCGTCGCGCAGATCGATGGTCAGCGCGATGCGACCGCCGTCGACGTCCACGCCCGCGATGCGCGGCGTCCGGGGCGCGAACAGCTCGCGATGGTCGCGCCCGTCGACGACGCGGCGCAGCGTCCCGCCGTCGCCGGCGCCCGCCACCAGGATGGCCTCGACGAGCGCGCCCTCCTCGAGATCCTCGGCCCGCAGCCGCGCCGCGGCGGGCAAAGACCGCCCGTCCAGCCGCCACTCCTGGAGCGCGAACGGCGCCGGCCCCGTGCCCACCGGCGGAAGGTGCAGCGCCAACGTGATCCTGCGCCCCCGGAAGGGATAGCCCACCAGCGCGATCCGCGTGGTGTGCGCGAACAGCGTGTCCCGCATCCAGGGCGTGACGAAGGGCCGCAGCGCCAGGCCTTCGGCGTCGACCTCGACGCCGAAGATCACGTCGTGCACCATCGCCAGGTAGCCCGCCACCGACCACAGCTGCCGCTGACTGTTGACCACCGGCCCCGAGAAGGCGCCGTCCTCGACGTAGGCTGCCCCGCTGACCGCCTCGAAGTTCTCCATGTTCGACAGGTTGAGCGCCGCCCCGCGGACCATCGAGCGCACCCCGTCGTCGACCACCGCCGCGTTGCCCACCTTGCGCGCGGCCCGCAGCCAATAGGCCGTCACGAAGGGCCAGATCGCCCGGTTGTGATAGATGGCCGTGTCCTTCTGCTGCGGCCAGATCACCGGGGGGCCCTGCGCCGTGTGCGGGTAGCCCGCCACCATGCGGGCGGCCTGCGCCGGCGTCGCGACGTCGGTCAGGATGGCCAGCGCGGCGCCCAGGAGATCGAAGCGCCGCACGGGCGCGGGATCGAGGGTCGTGGTGATGAAGCTCGCGTATTGGCCCTCATCCTCGAGCCACAGCCGATCGCGCAGCGCCTCGCGTAGATCGTCGGCCTGTCGCCGCCAGGCGTCGCGCGCCCCCGGATCGTGCGTCGCCGCCATCTCGGCCAAGGTGTCGAGCAGGTGCAGGTGCCCGACGTTGGTCGACAGCGCCTTCGACATGCCCAGGTGCACCGTGTCTGCCGCGGTCCACTCGGGGTAGCTCTGTTCGCGCCAGTCGAGGAAGGACTGCTCGCCCCGGTAGAGGCCGTCGGCCGGGTCGTAGATCACGGCGCGGTCGTGGGCGGCGGTGTTGGCCATCGCCTCGTAGGCCCGCGCGGCGAAGGCCTCGGCGTCGACCCCCTGCCACCGTCGCAGCAGGGCGCGCGCGCCGAATGACCAGACCACCCGATCCGATGACACCGG
>CALBMW010000325.1 GCA_937896275.1 uncultured Myxococcales bacterium | reverse complement strand
CTTGTCGCGCTGCTTGTCCAGATCGCGCCAGCTCGGTCGATCGGCCATCCTGCCCTCCGGACTGATCGGACGCACCATAGCGACGGTCAGGAGCGGTGGCAACGCTCGCACGGTTCTGCCAGAATTCGCGGCGGAAACCGCCCCTGCACCCCTCCCAGCGATCGCCAGCTCGAGAGGCTCCAGTGTTCGAGAACTTCACCGGCACCGAAGACTACATCGCCAGCGTCGAGCTGCAGGAGGCGGTCAACGTCGCCCTCGCGCTCGAGCGGCCGCTGCTGATCAAGGGCGAGCCCGGCACGGGCAAGACGCTGCTGGCCGAGGCGGTCGCCCGCCAACTCGACCGAACCCTGTTCACCTGGCACGTCAAGTCCACCAGCCGCGCCCAGGAGGGGCTCTACGTCTACGACGCCGTGCAGCGCCTGCACGACAGCCGCTTCGGCGATCACGACGTGTCCGACATCCGCCAGTACATCCGCTTCGGCGCCCTGGGTCAGGCCTTCCTCGCGGACGCCGCGGCCGTGGTGCTGATCGACGAGGTCGACAAGGCGGATCTCGAGTTCCCCAACGACCTGCTGCACGAGCTCGACCGGATGAGCTTCCAGGTCACCGAGACGGGCGACGAGCACCTGGCGCGGCACCGCCCGCTCGTGGTGATCACCAGCAACAACGAGAAGGAGCTGCCCGACGCGTTCCTGCGCCGGTGCGTGTTCCACTTCATCGCCTTCCCCGAGCAGGATCTGATGGGGCGCATCGTGTCGGTGCATCACCCCGCGGTGCGGCAGACGCTGGTCGACGAGGCGATCGCGCGCTTCTACTGGCTGCGCGGCCTGCCTGATCTGCGCAAGGCGCCCTCGACGAGCGAGTTGATCGATTGGATCGGCGCCCTGGTGAAGGGCGGGCTGGAGCAGGATCGCATCACCGATCGCATCCCGTACCTGGGCGCGCTGCTCAAGAAGGAGCAGGATCTCGAGACGCTCCAGCGTCACATGCATCGCTACAAGGGCCGTCACTGAGGGGGCCCCGAGGCCTTCACCGAGAGACCGCGACGATGCAGCGACCGACCGCCGAGCCCCTGTTCCTCGACTTCTTCTATCTGCTGCGCAAGGCGGGGCTGCCGGTCACGACCCGCGAGTGGCTCACCTTCGTCGAGGCGATGGCCAAGGGCCTGGTCGCGGCGGATCTGCATCGTTTCTACGCACTTGCGCGCGCGACGCTGGTCAAGAGCGAGAAGCACTACGACACCTTCGATCAGTGCTTCGCGCACTTCTTCGTGGGCAGTGAGCTGCCCGTCGCGCTGAAGAGCGCGCTCGACGAGTGGCTGGCCGCGCCGATCCCGCCGCCGCAGCTCTCGCCCGAGGAGTTGGCGATGCTGGAGCGCTACGGCCTCGATGAACTCCGAGAGATGTTCGAGGCGCGCATGCGCGAGCAGACCGAGCGGCACGACGGCGGGAGCCGTTGGATCGGCACCGGGGGCACGAGCCCCTTCGGGCATGGCGGCCAGAACCCGCAGGGCATTCGGGTGGGCGGCGGCGGCGGCAACCGGTCGGCGGTGCAGGTGGCCGCGCAGCGGCGCTTCCGCGACTACCGGACCGACGTGGTGCTCGACGTGCGTCAGCTGGGCCTCGCGCTGCGCAAGCTGCGGCGCCTGGGCCGCGACGGCGTGCCCGAAGAGGTGGACATCGACGCCACCATCGACGCCACCGCCCGAAACGCCGGCGACCTCGAGATCGCCTTTCGGCCGCCGCGTCACAACAAGCTCAAGGTGTTGCTGCTGATGGACGTGGGGGGATCGATGGACCCCTTCGCGCAGCTGGTCAGCCGCCTCTTCACCGCCGCCCATAAAGCCACGCACTTCCGCGAGTTTCACGCGTTCTACTTCCACAACTGCGTCTATGAGCGGGTCTACGAGACCGGCCGCCTGACCAAGGGCATGCCGACCGTCGAGCTGATGCGCTGGCTGCAGCCCCAGACGCGCATCATCTGGGTCGGCGACGCGCACATGGCGCCCTATGAGCTGACCGCCGAGTGGGGCGCCATCGATCACACGCACGCCAACCCCCTGACCGGGTTGGAGTGGCTGAAGCGGGTGCGCGCGCACTTCACGCACCAGGCGTGGCTGAACCCCATTCAGCGACGCTTCTGGGGACACCCCACCATCTCGATGGTGAGCGACGTCTTCCCCATGCACGAGCTGACGCTGGCCGGCCTCGGGGACGCGATCGATGCCCTGCGGTGAGCGGGGCCCCTCGGTGGGCGCGCCGGCTCGATGACTGATCGGCCCGCCGGTGGCCCCGATCCCGTGGGCTTGGGCGCCCAGCTCGGGCGGCTGCGGGACGAGCTGGCGCAGATGCAGCCTGCGCAGCTGCGCGACGGCAGCTGGTTTCACGGCGTCCTGCAGCGCAGCGCCGTCCGCATGGCGACGCGGCGACGCGAGCGACCCCTGGCGGCGGACCTGCGCGCGAAGCACCCGGGCCTGGCGGTTCAGGCGTTGAGCGACCGGGCCGTCACGGGCAGCGCGCGCCGGGCCGGCCTGATCGGTGGCGCGTCGGGGGCCCTCATCAGCGCCGCCGAGATCGCCGCCCTCGGCGCGCTGGGTCTGCCCACGAGCGGCGCGTTCCTGTTGGTGCTGGCCGAGCTGGCGCTGCTGGAGCGGCTGCAGGTCGACATGGTGTTCACGCTCGCGGAGCTGCACCAGCACCCGCTGGCCGACGACCTCAACGACGTCGGCGTGCTCTATGGCCATGTCCTGCGGGTCAAGGGCGCGACCCGCACGGCCGCCTACGCCCGCGACGGATCGATGGCCCTGTTCCGCACCCTGGGCGTGCGCTTCGCGCAGACGGCCGCCATCAAGTACTGCGTGCCCTTCCTGTCGGTGGGCATGGGTGGCGGGATGAACTATCTGATGACCCGCTCGCTGGGGAAGCACAGCCAGCGGCGGTTCCAGCGCGAGGTCACCGCCGAGTCGCGCCTCGAAGCCATCGCGGTCGAGGACGACGCCCTGCGGCGCCTGCTGCTGGGGTTGATGGCGCTGATGGCGGCGGCCGATGGGCGGATCGACAAGCGCGAGCGCGAGCTGCTCAATCGCACGCTCGACCGGATGGCGACCGACGACGCGTCCCGCGCCGAGCTGCTCGACGCCCTGGATCGCCCCGACGAGGCGGTCTTTGGTGCGCTCTCGGCGCTCGGCGACGCCGGCGAGTTCCACACGGTGGTGCTCGAGCTGCTCGCGCTGATGGCGGTCGCGGACGGCCGGCTCGACGCGGCCGAGGTGGCGCTGCTCGCCCGGGTGTCTGCCATCACCGGGCAGCCCTTCGACGAGGCCGAGCTGCGCGCGCGCCACGGGGCCTTCCTGCGCGACACGCCCCGCCGGGCGCAAGAGGCCCCGGGCGCCTGACCCTTCGGCGAAAAAGGGCGGCAACCCGGCCCCATTTTCGGGTACCGTCCCGCGCCATGAGTGAGCACGACGACCGCCCCGAAGACCGCCCCGAGGACCGCCCCGAGGACCGTACGGAAGGGCGCACCGAAGACCGTACGGAGGACCGCACCGAGGAGCGCGGCGAGCCCGTGGGTGCGTTCCGCAGGGTGCCCCGCACGGGTGTCATCTTCGTGATGACCGAGGCCGCGAGGCACGGCTACGCGCCCGACGACCCGGCCTGGTGCAACCTGGGTCAGGGCCAGCCCGAGGCCGGTCCGCTCGACGGGGCCCCCGCGCGCGTCACCGCGATCACCATCGCCGAGAGCGACGCCGAGTATGCGCCCGTGCCCGGCATCCCCGAGCTGCGACAGGCGGTCGCGGACCACTACAACTCCATGTACCGCCGCGACCAGCCCTCGCAGTACACGATGGAGAACGTGTGCATCTCGTCGGGCGGTCGCGCGGCGCTCACCCGGGCGGCCGCGGCGCTGGGCGAGATCAACCTGGGCCACTTCCTGCCCGACTACACCGCCTACGAGGAGCTGCTGGGCATCTTCCGGCTCTTCACGGCGATCCCGATCCTGCTCGATCCTTTCCGCGGCTATGACTTCTCGCCTCGGCAGCTCGAGATGGAGATCACCGGACGCGGTCTCTCGGCCATCCTGATGTCCAACCCCTGCAACCCGACCGGCAAGGTGGTGGCCGGGGACGAGATGCAAGCCTGGGTGAACCTGGCGCGGCGGCTGGACTGCACCTTGCTGCTCGACGAGTTCTACAGCCACTACATCTGGAACGACACGCTGCTCGACAGCGTGCCGATGGTCAGCGCCGCGTCCCACGTGCGCGACGTCGATGAGGATCCGGTGCTGATCTTCGACGGCCTGACCAAGAACTGGCGCTACCCCGGCTGGCGCGTGGCCTGGACGGTGGGGCCGCGGCACCTCATCCAGGCGCTGGCCAGCGCGGGCAGCTTCCTCGACGGCGGGGGCAGCCGACCGCTGCAGCGGGCCGCGGTGCCGCTGCTCTCCGACGAGCACGCGTTGGCCGAGACCCGCGCGCTGCGCCGCGTCTTCCGGCGCAAGCGCGACCTGATGCTGCGGCGCCTGACGCGCATGGGCGTGCACATCGACCGCGAGCCGGATGGCACCTTCTACGTCTGGGGCGACGTGCGCGACCTCCCGGCGCCGGTCAACACCGGCGCGACCTTCTTCCGCAAGGCCTTGGAACACAAGGTGATTTGCGTGCCGGGCGAGTTCTTCGACGTCAACCCGGGGCGGCGGCGGGCCGCGGACCGGGGGCGCTACCGGAACCACGTGCGCTTCAGCTTCGGACCCCACGAGGGCGTGATCCAGCGCGGACTCGACCAGCTCGAGGCGATGCTCGAGTCGCTCTGAACACCGTTCAGCGATCCGCAGCTAGAACAGCATGCCCGCGCCGATCGACACGGTCGGCACCCAGGAGTCCACCACGCCCGCCTCATCGTCGGTCGCCGAGTAGGCCGGCAGCACCGCCTGCGCGAACAGGTCGAGCCGCGAGGTCGTGGTGCGAAAGAGCTCGAGCCCGGTGCGCACCCCGACCCCGAAGCCGGTGGTGGCGAAGGTGTGGGTCTCGCCCGGTCCCAGCAGCGGCGCCGGCCCCTCGAAGCGCTCGTGATCCATGCCCAGCACCAAGCCCAGGTAGCCCGACGTGTCGGCCTCGTACCACGGGAACCAAGCCAGGTGGAGTTGAAGCCCGGCGTGGCCGGTCAGCGCCAGTTCGCTGGGATCCCCGTCGAGGCGGTGCGCGAAGGACAGGCGCGCGCCCAGGTGCCAGGCCAGCACCTCGCGGCGCGCCACGAAGGCCAGGCCCGGGGCGCTCGAGGCCTCGCCCTCCACGAGCCCGACGATCTGGAAGGCCTCAGCGCCGAAGAGGAAACGGCCCGCCTTGAGGGCCCGGACGCCGGCGCGGAACACGTCCTCCTTGTGGGGGCCCCGGAGCGTGACCGGATCGTTGTGCAGCACCACGCGCAGGACCCGCCCGATGGCGCCCGCGAGATCGTCGCCCGCGACCTTCTCGCGATGGGGCACCTCGGTGTTCACGCGCGCGGTGACGAATTGCTGGTCGGCCAGGGCGAGCACCTCGACGCGCAGGTAGGACTCGCAGTCGTCATCGGCGGCGCGGTGCGTGGGGTGGCGTTCGAGCTCGTCGATGACCAGCCGCCGCAGCTCCTCCGGATCGGTGCGCCGGGTGATGACCTCGACGCAGGTGCGCGCGTTCGACTGGCCCCAGGCCGCCGCGGGCACGGCGAGCGCCAGCAACGTCGCGATGACCCGAACGGTGTTCATTAGAAGACCATGCCGATCTGGAGCAGACCGCCGGGCAGGTAGGCGTCGACCCCCCCACTGTCCACCTGCGTCTGGAACTTGTAGGTGGGGGCGTGCGCCTCGGCCTGCACGTAGAAGTGCACGCTGCTGGCGCGCATGAACTCGTAGCCGATGAGCAGGTCGACGTCGAGGCCGCCGCCGTAGAGCAGCTCGGTGTCCTCGTCCTCGCGGTCGTCCTCGGCCCGCACCACCGAGAAGAGCGAGAGCTGGAACTGGGCGCCACCCCCAAAGTAGAGCGAGGTCATGCCGGTGGCGTCGAGGTAGCGCAGGAAGTGCAGGCCGAAGGCCCCCGCGCCCTCGAAGTCGACGTGGCCGCCGGTGGGGTTGCGCTTGGCCGCCTCGCGGCTGGTGCCGAGGGCGCCGCGGACGAACGCGTCGAGCCCCCAGGCCTGGTACTTGCCGCGATAGCCCATCTGGAAGCTCAGCGGCGTCAGCAGCCGCAGATCGTCGCTCACCTGGCCGTCGTCCCCCACGGTGGGCACCGTCCCCAC
>CALBMW010000324.1 GCA_937896275.1 uncultured Myxococcales bacterium | reverse complement strand
GCCCACGTAGATCTCCACCCGCGTCCGGTCACCCAGGTCGCTGGCCACGCCGACGCGCACCCGACCCTCGGCGTCCACGTAGCCGCAGCCGCGCTCGTCGTTGGCCTCGTTGAAGACCACCATCGTGTCGCCGATCTCCACGTCGTCGCGCGTCGCGATGGGCCGCGTGGCGTCGTCGTTGAGGTCGGGCACCAGCGTCTCGAACAGCGTCTCGCCGGTCATGGCATCGCGGGTGCCGAGGTAGAGCGGACCCATCACGCGCAGGATGACCGCCTCGCGGACGCCCCCCTGCTTCGAGCGATTGCCGATGTCGCCCAGCCCGCCGCCGCCGGAGATGGGCACGATGCAGTCGATCTCGGGCTCGAGGCCGCCCATCACGATCGACATGATCCCGCCCAGCGAGCCGCCGGTCATGCCCAGCAGCGAGTCCTTGCCGATGTCGACGACGCCGTCGGCGTTGAAGTCGCCCGCCAGCTCGGTGCGCCCGTCGCCGTCGACGTCGAACCTCCAGCGGCGCTTGCCGTCCCAGCTGCGCACGATGCGGATGAGCTGGAGGTAGTCGAGGGCGGTCTGCCGGACCACGTCGCGCGTGTGGAAGACGTAGCTGGTCCAGAAGTCGGCGGCGCTGTCGTTCACGTCGTCGCCGTTCTGGTCCCACGACCGATCGTGGAAGGCCGCCTCGGCGAAGTTGTTGAGGCCGAAGGCGGCGCCCAGCAGTTGGCGCGCCTGGGTGCGGACGTCGTCGCCGATGGACAGGCCGTGGCTCACCCCGTCGATGGCGAGGGTGGCGAGGCCGTGCTTGGCGAAGTGGCCCGCGAGGCCGACGACCTCGGAGAAGCGGTTGCTGCCGTAGCCGTGGCCCAGCACCACGACCGGCGCCGCGTGGCCATCGCGCAGCGGGCTGATCTCTTTCCGCGGAACGGTCAGCCAGAAGTACACGGTCTCGGATCGCGCCACCACCGGCGTCAAGTCGAGGTCCGGCGGCCAGCTCTGCTCGTTGAAGTCGAGCAGGAAGTCGTTGAAGGGCAGCTCGCAGGCATCTTCGAGGCACGCGGTGTCGGGCACGATGCCCGCCTCGTCGGCGGTGCAGTCGGCCAGGGCCCCGACCTCGCAGGTCGCCGCTTCGTTGAGGCAGGTGGCCACCGATCGCCCGCCGCTCTCCTCACAGCTCAGCGCGCAGTCCACGGGCGTGCGGCACGCGCCCGAGTCATCGAGCATGCAGAGGCCGCACCCCGCGAGCGCCGCGCACGCCTTGGCGCAGGGGGGGACCCGCTCGAAGAGCTGAGGCGACTGGTAGGAGCCGACCACGTGATAGTCGATGTACCGCTGAGACTCGATGAGCGCCTTGGTGCCGAGGCTGTTGGGGTCGCGGCCCTGGAACTGCTGGCCGATCAGCTTGAAGGCGTCGATGAAGTCCTCGGTGTGCAGGATGTGGATGTTCGCGTCGCCCTGGAACTTCCGGTGCTCGGGATCCTCGAGCGGCAGCAACTCGTCGAGCTCGGCGGGGAAGGCGTCGCGCAGGTGGCCTTGCACGCCATAGCCGTAGAGGCCGTCACGCACGGCCTGGAAGTGGCTCTCGACCGACTGCGTCGTGAAGGTGAACGCGAACGCGACATCCTGCATGCGCAGGCCCGCGGGCAGCACGTCGGGCAGCACGCTCAGCGCGTCGTTCTGGCTCTCGTGGTTGATGCCGGGGAAGGGGCTGCCGACGGACTGGCCGTTGGCGTCGTGGAGCCGCCGCGTGACCACGACCGCGTAGGTCGTGCGCTCGTGCAGGGGCACCATCGGGCGGATGATGAGCGTGTTCGTCTCGCGCTCGTAGAAGGTCATCAGCGCGTCGGCGCGGCCCTTCAGGTCATCTCTGGCCGGGTGCTTGCCGGGCAGGTAGTTCGCCACGTCCAGCACCCCGTCGGCGTCGGTGTCCTCGCCCGGATCGAGCTGCCCGTTGCCGTTGACGTCCTCGTCCTCCTCGTCGAACAGGATCGACAGCGTCCAGCCGCGCGGGTCGTTCTTCCAGTAGCCCCCGATGTCCTCGAGCGTCGCGGGGTAGTTGCCGTTGCCCACGTCGAGGTGGACCGGCTCGCCGAAGTGAGCGGACTTGGGGTCGACGTCGATCAGGTAGATCACGTCGTTGGCCAGGTTGTAGTCCAGGTCACGGTGGCCGGACAGGATGCTCTGGATGTCGAGCGGGCCGCTGAAGGGGATGGTGATCGGCTGGAACACGCCGAAGCCGTCGAGCTGATCGATCAGCACGCGGACGCGCTCCTCGAACTTCGTCGACGCGATCATCGACGCGTTGACGCGGCGGCCGGTGGCCGAGGTCGGATCGCGGCGCGTCGCCAGATCGTTGGGCAGCGGGATCTCGGGCAGGGGCTTGTGCAGGAAGTCGAACTTGACGGTCGTCGCCGCGCTGGGCGCGTCCGCGATGCCGCCGGGATCGGGCGAGAGGCAGGCGGTGAGCGCGAGGGCGGCGAGGGCCGGCGCGCAGGCCGCGAGAGTCCGCAACCCGGTGATCTGACGGGGGAAGTTCATCCGCAGGCTCCTCACAACCGCACCTGGAAGGTCGCGCGCCCGCCGCTGACGGGGCCCAACGGGTTGCCGTCGGCGTCGTCGAAGGCGTTGCCGGGTTGCAGCACGCCGCCCTCGAGACCCAGCGTCAGCTCGGTGCCCTCGAAGAGCGCGCGGTAGCGAACGCCCAGGTCGAACTCGGTGCCCAGGTAGGCCCCCGGCTCGCCGCCGTAGGGGTTGGTCGGCTTGCCGCCGCGGAAGCGCGACTCGCGCGGATCGGCGTAGGCCACGTTGGTGAACGCGACCAGCGGGCCGCCGTAGATCTCGAGCCCCGCGATCGGGCGCCACCAGCCCTTCGGGAAGAGCGCGACGGTGTTCGCCGCCGAGCCGCGGAAGGGATAGCGATCGAGATCCTCCGAGGGCACGCCCACGAGGTTCGGATCGGCGGCCGTCGTGGCCGACCGGGCCGAGGTGGTGGCCAGCACGGAGCGGTACAGCAGGAGCCCCTGCTCGTAGTTGGGGTCGGGCTTGAAGCCGTTCTGGTCGCCGTCATCGAAGTTGCGGTCGCCGCTGGCATAGAGGAAGTCGAACACCGCCCCCGCGCCCCCGAAGTCGAAGCCCATGCGGGCGGTGAGCCCCATCTGCAGCACGTCGTGCTCGGCGCGCTCGACGCTCGGCGCGAGCTCCGTCGTACCGGTGACCAGCGCCCACTCCAGCTCGGTCGTGTAGCGGACCTTGCCGGCGATCAGACCCCGCCAGCGGCCGTAGAAGTCGACCGCGCTGACGTCGGTCTTCTTGCCGTCGGCGGTCTCCTGCGAGCGGAACGCAGCGTAAACGCCCGCGGTGCGCGGCTTGTCGTAGTTGAGCACGGCCGCTGCGACCAGCTGGGTCGCCTCGTCGCCCGAGAGCAGCACGTCGTCGCCTCGCACGACGTCGTAGCCGACGGTCAGGAGCAGCCGCTCGTGGGTCCAGGGGCCGGTCGAGACGAAGCCCCGCAGCACGCGGTCGCCCCCGCGAGGATCGCTGAACTGCGCGCTGCCAGGGGTCCAGCCGTGGGCGCCGTCGTTGGCCAACAGACCCAGCCCCCAATGACTGGTCATGAAGCCACCACCGAAGGTCAGGAACGGCCCGAGCGTGACTCGGCCGTAGGCCTTGCGCAGCCGCGTCTCGGCCTCGCCCGAGAGGGCCGGATCGACCCCCTCGAAGTCATCGGGCGCGCCGCCGGCGAGCTGACCCGTGAGCAGGTCGTGCTCGTACTCGGCCTTGAAGAACAGCGGGGCGAAGGTGGCCTCACTGTCCACGATCAGGCCCACCCGGAGCTGGGTGTCCAGGGCCGCGTCCGGCGAGAAGTCGTTGCCGTCGAGGTCCGTCGCGAAGCCCTGGACGCCCTCGCTGCGCAGGGCCGCGGACAGGGGCGCCGCCACGCGCACCGCGCCGGGCCGGAAGGTCAGCAGGGGCCGGTACTTGCGGGCCCGGCCGACGGCGATCTGGGCCTCGTCGGTCACGCCGACGTCGGCCAGGGCGGCGCTCGGCAGCGCCGCGGCCAGCAGCAGGGCAATGGCACGCGTCATCCTCGATCTCCCCTCGTGCGAACAGTGCGTCGGCGCGGAGGCCGCGCGAGCGCGGCGAGCATAGGGCAAGCGGGGCGGGGCCGCGAGAGGCTTCGATGCCTCAGAGCGCCTCGATGAGGCCATTGAGCAGGGCCACGCCGTAGCCGGTGCCCAGCTCGCCGTCGCTCGCGGGGCCGGCGATGTCGAGGTGCAGCCAGGGGCCGGTGTAGCTGCCGAGGTGTTCGGCCACGAACTGCGCGGCGCAGCTGGCCTGCGCGTTCATGCGGTCCTTCACCGAGTTCTTGAGATCGGCCACCTTGCTCTTGAACTCGCGCCGGTAGAACTCGGGGCAGTAGGGCAGGGGGTGCACCAGATCGCCGGTCAGGCGGCCCACGCGCACCGCGAGCGCCTCGAGCGCGTCGTCGTTGCACACGGCGGCCGCGTGCCTGCGGCCGGTGGCGACGAGCTGGGCGCCGGTGAGCGTGGCCACGTCGATGATGACGTCGGGGTTCATGTGCCGGCTGGCGTAGGCCACGCCGTCCGCCAACACGAGGCGCCCCTCGGCGTCGGTGTTGTTCACCTCGACCGTCTTGCCCGAGTACATCGCCAGGATGTCGTCGGGGCGGATCGCGGCGGGGCCCACGGCGTTCTCGGCCAGACAGAGCAGGGCGTGCAGCCGGTGACGGGTGCCGAGTCGCACCGCCGCGGTGAAGGCGCCGAGCACGGCCGCCGCGCCCCCCATGTCACCCTTCATGCCGGGCATGTGGTCCCTGCCCTTGAGCGACAGACCACCGGTGTCGTAGACGATGCCCTTGCCCACGATGCAGATCGTCTTGCTGTGCGGGCCGATGGCGCCTGGGGTGTGTTCGAGCAGGACCAGCGCGGCGCCATGCGTCGCGGCCTTGCCGACGCCCCACAGCCCGCCGAAGCCCCCGGCCCCGAGCTCCTCGCCCTCGAGCACGGTGATCTCGACGTCCTCGAGCCGCGCCGCGGTGTCGCGGGCCACGTCCACGAAGGCGGCGGTGTCCAACTCGCTGGCCGGCATGTCGACGAGGCGGGCGGCGGCTCGGGTGGCCTCGGCGATGACGGCCACGCGCTCGACGTCGATCTTCTGGTCGGCCAAGAAGGCCACGCGCACCGCACGCTCCGTGCTCGGGCCGCTCTTGCGGTCGTAGGCGGGCAGGCAGCGGGCGACGGCGCAGGCGGCGGCCACGGCGTGCGTCGCGTCGTCGAGCGCGATCAGCACGGTCGCCGTTCCTTCGGCGGGCACCTGCGCGCGCACGAGCTCGGTGATGGCATGGGGGCGCGCGGGGCTGTTGTGGCGTGAGCAGGCCTCGGGCAGGACGGCGA
>CALBMW010000323.1 GCA_937896275.1 uncultured Myxococcales bacterium | reverse complement strand
CCGGCGCCGGGTGGTCGCTCGATGGGCAGCTGCGCTGGTTGCCGGGCGGCGCGACGGCTGATCTGATCGTGGCGGTGGTGGCCACGGGGGCCGAGGCGGGCACGGCCTTCGCGCTGCGCGGCGGCGAAGGGCACACCGTCGAGGCCGCGGAGCCGCTGGGGTTATGGACGAGCGCGCCGGCGCACCTGACGCTGCGACCCGAGGTGCCGGTCCCGGACGACGCGCGGGTGGGCGGCGTCGGCGCGGGCTACGAGGACGAGTTGGCCGCGCTGCCGCTGGCGCGCCTGGCGCGGGCCGCCATCGCCGTGGGCATTGGGCGCGCGGCGCTGGAAGCGGGGGTGTCGTACGCGGCGGAGCGGACCCAGTTCGGCAAGCCCCTGACGTCCTTCCAGGCGGTCCAGTGGATGATCGCCGACAGCGCGACCGAGTTGGACGCGGCCCGCCTGCTGGTCTGGCGAGGCGCTCACCTGCTGGCGGCGGGCGAGGCGGCCCCCGGCGAGGCGGCGATGGCGCGGCTCTATGCGGTGCGGGCGGCGCGGGGTGCCACGGATCGCGCGCTGCAGATGCACGGCGGCTACGGCTACACGACCGACTACCCGGTCGAGCGCCTGTGGCGCGACGCCAAGCAGTGCGAGGTCGGGGAGGGGAGCAGCCCGGCCCTCCACCAGCGGCTCGTGGCCGAGGACCTGATCGCGGCCGCGCGGGCCTGAGGGGCCTGCGACTCGGGGGTCGCAACTCGGGGTCGCAACTCGGGGTCGCAACTCGGGGTCGAACGTACTCACTTGTCACTTAGGGCGCTGGGTGGCCGCTCTCCGACCCCCCGCCGCGCACTCTCACTCGGGGTCCGACCCCGACCCCGACCCAGACGCCGCGCGCCCGCCTGGTCCTTCCACTCCGGCCCCGCCGCTCGTTGCCTTGTGCGGCGCGTCGGTGGCGCGCTTCGCGGCTTGCCAGCGGCGCTCGAGCTCCTCCTCTCCGAGGTCGCCGATGCGCTCCACGCCCTCGGCGTGCACGCCCGCCTCGAGGACGCGGAAGCGCCGCTCGAAGCGACGGTTGGTGCCCTGCAGGGCCGCTTCGGGGTCCACGCCCAGGTGGCGGCACAGGTTGACGAGGGTGAACAGGTAGTCTCCCAGCTCGTGCGCGATCGACGCCGGATCGCCGCCCTGCATCGCCTGGCGAAGCTCGGCGTGCTCTTCGTCGATCTTGTCGAGGACGCCTCGCGGATCACGCCAGTCGAAGCCCGCGTCTGCGGCCTTCTCGCCCACGCGCAAGGCGCGCGCGAGGGCCGGCATGCCGCGGGGCAGGCCGTCGAGGGCGCTCTGGCGGCCCTCCTTTCGCTTGAGCGCGCTCCAGGCCACGCGCACGGCGTCCGCGTCCTCGGCCGTGGCATCCCCGAAGACGTGGGGGTGGCGCCGCACCATCTTGTCGGCGATGCCGTCACACACCGCCGCCACGTCGAACGCGCCCTGCTCGCTGCGGATGCGCGCCTGGAACACGACCTGGAGCAGCAGATCGCCGAGCTCCTCCCGGTGCGCGTCGATGTCGTCGGCGTCGATGGCGTCGAGCAGCTCGTAGGTCTCTTCGACCAGCCAGCGCCGCAAGGTCGCCAAGGTCTGCTCGAGATCCCAGGGGCAGCCGCTGGGCCCTCGCAGCTGGTCCATGACGCCGACGAGCCGTTCGAAGGCGGCCCCTGGCGCCCGAGGGGTCGAGGGTGAGGGGTGGGGTGGCTGGTCTTCGCTCTTGCCGTCTTCGTTCATGCGGTCTGCGCTCACGCGGTCCTTGGTGACGCAGCAGGGGTGCCCCGTTGGCCGCCTCGCGTCAACCTCGGACTGCGCCCGGCGGCGGCGGCGGCCAGTCAGCGGGCTTCACGGCGCCAGGGTCCGCGCCCGCGCGGCGCCTCGGTCCGCGCCCGGATGGCGCTGTGCCGCCCATCCCGGGCGCGCGCCACCCACCGCGCCGAAACATCCGCTGTGACTGTAACGCACCCCACCCCGGGGGAGATATCGGACAGGCGCGCCGCCCGTTGCGCGAATCTGTCGTCTTTTTTGCCCTGCGCGGGTCGTCGGCCCATCATGAGCCGCCGGATAACGTCGCCGGATCGCTCGGTGGCGTCGCCGGATCGCTGGATGGCGTCGCCGAGAGACCAAGGAGACCCCCCGCTCTTGCGCCCGCTCCTCCTGATCTTCGCCCTGGTCTCGATCGCCGCGCCCGCGCGCGCCGGCGACGGCGTGGACGATCGCGACGGGGATGGCCTCTCGGACGCGGAGGAGGCCCTCCTCGGCACCGATCCCCTGCACTTCGACACGGATCGCGATGGCCTGCCCGACGGCTTGGAGGTCGGCCGCGTGGGCGACGCCGATCCGGCCTCGCGCACCGATCCGACGCGCCCGGACACCGATCTCGATGGCCTCTCCGATGGCCAGGAGGACACCGACGCCGACGGCGCGGTGGGCCCCGGCGAGACCGACCCCGAGCGCCCGGACAGCGATCTCGGGGGCACCTCGGACGGTCAGGAGCGCGTCGACGGCACCGATCCCAACGACTTCCGCGATGACCTCGACGCCGATCCCGACGCCGACGGCCTGAGCTCGCGCGAAGAGATCGCGGGGGGCACCTCACCGACCTCCGCGGACACCGATCACGACGGCCTCGCCGACGGGCTCGAGCTCGGGCGGGCCCCCGACGCCGATCCCACCACCCTCACCGATCCCACCCGCGCCGACACCGACGGGGACGGCATCGACGACGGGCTCGAGGATCGAGACCGGGACGGCCGCGTCGACCCCGGCGAGACCGATCCCGCCCGGGCCGACACGGACGGGGGCGGCACCTCGGACGGGCAGGAGCGCGTCGACGGCACCAACGCCACCGATCCCTTCGACGATCTGGACGCCGACGTGGACGGCGACGGCCTGAGCGGTCGCGCCGAGCGCGCCCTGCGCACCGATCCGCGCGACAACGACACGGATGACGACGGCATCCCTGACGGTGTCGAGGCCGCGGGCCGCACCGATCCGAGGGACCCCGACAGCGACGGCGACGGCCTGACCGACGGCGAGGAGGATCTCGACCACGACGGCGCGCTCGACCGCGGCGAGACCGATCCGCTGCGGCCCGACACCGACGGCGGCGGCACCTCCGACGGCCAGGAGGTGCTCGACGGCACCGATCCCCTGGTGCTAATCGACGACTTGGACCGCGATCCGGACGAGGACGACCTCAGCTCGCGCGAGGAGCTGCGCCACAACCTGGATCCCGCCGACGCGGACACCGACGACGACGGCGTCCCCGACGGGCACGAGCCGGCCTGGGACCAGGACGTGGACGGCGACGGCCTCATCGGCGCCCTCGATCCGGACTCGGACAACGACGGCCTGCCCGATGGCCTCGAGCTGGGCCGCGTGCAACCCCACCCGGACACGCTGCTGGCGCGCCACCGCTGGCGGCCGGACGCCGATCCCGGCACGCAGACCGACGCCCTCGTGGCCGACTCGGACGGTGGCGGCCTGGATGATGGCCAGGAGGATCTGAACGCGAACGGCGCGGTGGACTTCGGCGAGACCGATCCCACCCTCGCCGCCGACGACGCGGGCGGCCCCCTCGACAGCGATCATGATGGCCTGGCCGATCGGGTCGAGCGCGCCCAGGGCACCGACCCCTTCGACGCCGACAGCGACGACGACGGCCTGCCCGACGGCGCCGAGCCCAACTTCAACGTCGACCAGGACCTCGATGGCCTCATCAACGCCCTCGATCCGGACGCCGACGACGACGGGCTGCCCGATGGGCTCGAGGTCGGCATCATCGGCCCGGGGCCGGGCACCGACGTCGAGGCCGGGTTCTTCGTGGCCGACCTGGATCCTTCGACCACCACCTCGCCTCTCCTGGCGGACTCGGACCGCGGCGGTCTGCTCGACGGCCTCGAGGATCTGAGCCACGACGGCCGCGTCGACCCCGGCGAGACCGACCCGCTCGACTCCGCCGACGACGCGGGCCCCGATCGGGACGCCGACGGTCTGCCCGACGCGGTGGAGGACTTCCTGGGCACCGATCCTGATGACGCGGACACCGACGACGACGGCGTGCCCGACGGCGAGGACGGCGTCCTCGACAGCGATCGCGACGGGCTCGTGGACGCGGCCGATCCCGACAGCGACGACGACGGCCTGTTCGATGGCACCGAGCGCGGCCTCGTCGAGCCCGGGCCGGGTACAGACTCCGCGAGGGGACACTTCGTGCCGGACGCCGATCCCACGACCGAGACCGATCCGCGCAATCCCGACACCGACGGGGACGGTCGCGCGGACGGTGTCGAGGACGCGAATCACGACGGGCGCGTCGACCCGGGCGAGTCCGATCCGGGCAGCGTCGACGCCCCTCCACGCTCGGACGCGGGCCCGCCCGACGCGGCGGCCGACGATCCGGGCCCGATTGACCCCAGCTCGGCCGACGCCGCGCCTCCGCTCGACGCGGGCCTGTTCGACGCCTCGGCCGACGCCGTGCGGTCGTCGGGTGGGGCGCCGACCCTTCACCTGCGCGGCGGGCGCGGCTGCGCGTTGCGCGGCGCGCCCTCCACCGAGCGCGGTCCCGGCTGGGCGTGGCTGATCCTGCTGCTGCCGCTGGGTCGCCGGCGCGCCCGGTCCGCCGCCGCGCTCGCGACGCGGATCCTCGGGGTGCTGTTCCTCTCGGTGCTGGTGGCGCCGCCCGCGGCGCGCGCCTACGACGCCCTGCGCCTCGAGCCCGCGCTGGGCACGACGGGCCTGCTCTCGACCGAGGCGGCCCACGTCGGCGATCGATTCGGCCTGCGCTTCGGCCTGCTGGTCGACTACGCCGATGCCGCGTTGGTGGCCGAGGACGCCCGCGGTGACCGCGTGCGGACGCTCTCCGACGACACGACCGTCGCCCACCTGAGCTTCGGGCTGGCCATGGTCGAGCGCCTGGAGCTGGCGGTCGGCGTCCCCCTGGTCGCCTCGACGCGCGTCGAATCGCTCGACGGTCAACCGGGCGAAGACGGCCCCGGCGTCGGGGACGTGCGGCTCCTGCTGAAGGGGGTCCTGCGGGCGCGTGAGGGGAACGGGATCGGGGTCGGGCTCGCCCTGCCCATCAAGTTGCCGACCGGTGAGCGGGGCCGCTGGCTGGGTGACAGCGAGGTGGCCGTCACGCCGACGCTGTTGGTGGACGGCGTCGTCGGCCGGGTGTACCTCGCGAGCAACCTGGGCTACCGCTTCCGCGATCCCGAGCAGGTCGCCGATCTGGTGCTCGACGACGAGCTTCGGGCGGACGTGGGGATGCGCGTCGACCTGGTCGCAGGGCTGGGCGTGCTGGCCGAGGTCGACCTCGCGACCGCGGCGCGGGAGCCCTTCGCGGACGCCAACACGACCCCGGTCCAGCTCGTGGGCGGCCTGCGCT
>CALBMW010000322.1 GCA_937896275.1 uncultured Myxococcales bacterium | reverse complement strand
AACACCCAGCGCCTTATCTTGCTCGTCAGGCACTCCTCGACCGGGGCGCTCCCCAGGGTGCTCTCGGCCACGGACGCCGCGATCACGCTGCCGTTCCCCGCGATCGTGAAACGAATGATGACCTTGCCCTGGAGGCCCCGGTCCTTGGCGCGCCCTTCGTCAAAGCAGCTACGATACTCGTTGCGGCGCCGGCGAATGACTCGGCGGATCGTCTCCGCGTCGAGACTCCCTGTGATAATCGGCTTTCCCGGGATTATCTTGGGAACCTTGGCGGTGCGCAGACGCGCGCGCCCGTCCGGGCCGGGGCAGAGGCTGTCATCCGGCCGACCCACACGTCTGACATAGGCCTGATAGGCACGACATGCCTGCTCGATGTGGCCGTCCGCTTCGTCGACTCGAGCCCGGACGGCCGCCTCGATCGGGCCCGTGCGCTCGCGCTCACGCGCCAAGGCGGCTTCTCTGTCGGCAAGCGCGGCATCGGCGGCCGGATCCCGCGGCCACGCCGGCGCCGCGTTGCGCAGGTGCTCGACCTCGCTCGAGATCACGTCCCCGATTGACCGAGCCTGGTGTAACTCGCGCCGAAGCGATCGGGCGCGCTCCTCGGCCTCGTGCACGGCGTCGAGCAGCCGCGTCGCCTCGGCGTGGGCCGAGCTCGAGTCCATCAACGAACCGACGCGCTCCTCGATCAGCTCCTGTAAGCCCTCCGCCTCACTCCTCGCCTGGTCGAGCTCGGCCTCGAGCCGCTCGAGCTGCCGGGCCGCCTCCAGCGCCTCCACCGATCCGGGACGAAAGGTGATGAGCGCCCCCCGCGCCACCTCGATCTCACCCTGCAGCCGCGCGATCTCCCGGCCCCACTCGGTCTTCTTCAGTTCCAGCTCGCGATAGCTACCCAGCATGGCGTAAAGCGCGGTCTCCGCCTCCTCACGCCGCGCCTGCTCCTCTTGCGACCGCGCGAGTTCCTCGAGCGCGCGGGATCTCTCCCTGTCGGCCTCGAGGAGGGCCGCCTCGGCGATCTTCGTCTGCCTCTCGGCCATCTCGGTCTGCTCGGCCAGCTGTGCTGCGCGGCGCCGTTCGACGCGCAGGAAGACCGCAAAGACACCGACCGCCAGCAGCAACAGCGCCATGCCCGCGCCCACCTTGAGCCGCCGCACCTGGCGAACTCGCGCCGCCTCGGCCTGCTCCCGAGCGAGCTGCAAGCCCTCGGTCAGGTACGCCGCTTCCTCCTGCGTGACGTCCTCTCGGCCGTGCGCCCACGCGCGGTAGCCCTCCAACGCCTCGCCCACGAGCAAGAAGTCATTGCTACGTCGAGACTCGACCCAGCGTGCGAGCGCGTCTACGTACGGCCGTCGACCGAGCTGCTCCTCGATCCAAGGGGGGTCGAAGGTGATCGCGAATACGCGGTTCCTGACCCGCAGCATCGGAACCTCACCATGGACCTGGCTCGACACTGCCCCGGTCAGGCAGAGGCCCACCTGAATCGGGTCCCGCAGGTCCGTCGGGGTGTCCACGCCCGACCGGACCCGCTGATACAGCGCCAGGAGACGCGGCGTGTCAGCGCCAGCGCGGAGCAGACGATCCTGGGCGGTCTGAAGGCTCACGGCCGCGCGGCGCGCCTCGGGGCCGAGGAAGAGCCGCTGGATCGTGGCGTGGACTGCCTCCACGGCGGACGCCGCCGGGTCAGGCGACCGGCAGACGTCGTCGAGGACGAGCATCAGCATGTAAGCGTGCCCACTGGTCCAGCTCATCGCGGCTGCCAGGAACTCCTCCTTCTGGTGCCCGAGCGCGTCGATGTGCGGAAGCAGGTCTCGCGCCTGCCGCTCGGTGAAGTCCCGAAGCTCGATCGTGCGACCCACATTGAACGGCGTCCGGGTGGCGTCGCGCACGAGGTCGAGCGCCGAGGCCGCGCCGAGCAGGCAGAAAGTGAGCCGCTCGAAGGCTGCGTCCCGCGCCCGCCGGTTGTAGGTGGCCCGGATGGCGGCAAAGAAGTCGTCCGTCGGAAAGGAGAGTCCCAGGACGCTGTCTATCTCGTCGATGAAGACAACGATGAGGTCGTCGGTGTCTGCGAGCAGGACGTCGGACAGGAAGCGCGACCAACGGTGGACGGGGGCCAGCGCGGCATGATCCTCCCAGAATGCGTCGAGCACGTCCTCCAGGTCGAGCTGGGACGCGAGCTCGTCCGCGATGCCGTAGTACCACTGCGCGGGCGTGACATCCTGGGTGCCCATGCCGCTGAGGTCGATGTCGACGCAGCGCACGCCGCCCGCCGTGAGGGCATCGATGGCGCGTACCTTGAGGCTCGACTTCCCCATCTGTCGCGGCGCGAGGACGTGGCACAGCTCACCTTGCCCGAGCGCCTCGACGATCTGATCGTCGGCCTCTCTCGCTATGTAGACGCGGCCTCGGCGGACCGCACCGCCGAGCTGAAACGCAGGGCTCCTCACAGCCGTTCGCGGAAGAACTGCTGGTAGAGCGGGTAGCGGTGACGATAGGAGCCTCGCTCGCCAATCAGCAGACCCGCGCGGCGCAACCTGTCCATCGTCGCGAAGTCGACGTCCGCGCCGGGGTCGTCCAGGACAGCGCGCACCGCCGCCGCCAACGCCGAGTCACCCTGAAGCTTGAGGAGGCGCGACTGCAGGTGGTCCGCGAACGCGCTGTGCTCACGGTTCGCCCCCCGCAGGATGGTCTCGAGTGAGTCGCCGTGGACCGCCGCGCGATACAGCGCCAGCCTCACCAAATAAGGCTGACCCCCCACCACGGACATGAGCCGCGCCGCGTGGGCCTCGCCCCAATCGAGACCGTGCCGGCACGCGAGATCCAGGACCTGTTCGCCGGTCAGGTCATCGAGACGAATGGGCTGCACGATGTTGAACGGCGATCGCTCGATCGAGGTGGACAGCAAGTGCGGCTCTGTCGACACGGCGAGCAGTAGTCTGAGTTTCGACCAGGGCGCGCGCCGTCCGAGCTCGGCCCAGCGCCGCAGCATCGCGAAGAAGTCCTGCCCCGTGGGCAACAGTGCGACCACATCCGTGCAGTCGATCGCGAGGTACAGCAGGCCGTCGACCGCGCCGAGCAGCGACCGTTGGACGTAACGCGTGAGCTTGCGCGCGGGCGGCAGCGCGGTCGCCCACTCGTCCTCGAGCAGGTCGGGGTCGAGATCGAGCTGTTCGCACATGTCGAGCGCGATCTCGCGCAGCAGCAAGTCGGGGTGCTTCAGCGTGTCATGGGCGTAGTAGCTCAGGTTGAGGCGCACGACAGCCGAGTCCCGCGCGGGGCGCGTCGTCAGCAGCCGGCTGAGCATGTACGTCTTGCCGATCTGGTGCGGCCCCACCAGGACGACCGGCGACCCGTGGTCTGCCAGGTACACATCGGCGTCCCGTTCCGCCTCGACTCGCGGGGCATACCAGTGCTCGACGTCCATTGCGCCCGGTGGCCTGACCGGCGCCGTCGTCACGGAGCGCAGAGGGCTCGCCGCAGGCTGCGCAGGCTGGGGCGGCTCAGCGTCGGCCTCCAGGACGGCGAGCACCTTGGCCACCACGTTCGCGGTATCTTCGGGCCCCCACCAGGAGACATAGTGCAGCCGGTTGAGATAGGCACCGAGGTCGTATGGAATGAGGTCCTCGGAGTCGATACGAATCCGGACGGGGAGCAGCCGTGGCCGGTCGCCGTGCGCCTTTCGAAGATCGCGCGCCATCGCGACCTCAGCCGCGACCATCTCGCTGGCAGCCGCGCCCGGCCCCAGCAGGACGACGAAGGCATCTGCGCGGCTCAGCTCGTCGCGGATGCGCCGCGCCCAGTCATCGCCGAGGCGCATGTCAGCGGAGTCCAGAAAGGCGGAGTTCCCGTGCCGGCGAAGAACCGCGTGCAGCGTCGCAGCGAGCTCATCCTCGTCCGTATCGTTCCGATGGCTGATGAATACGTGTGCCAAGGTCCTACCTGCGGCGAATGCGCGACGATACGTCGCCGGAGCCGCGCGATCAAGGGGACGCCGGGCCGTGTCGACGAGGACGGAAGAGCGCGCGGTCTCGATCGTGGGCGAGGTCGCTGTCGACGACAGCACCACGGGGTGACCGTGGAAGAAAAAGAGAATCGTTTCGCCCTCGACCACACCGCCTGGGCTGTCTTCGCTCCTTGAGAGCCTCCCCACAAAATCGCTCCGCGTCGCGCAGCACCGCTCTGCCGGCCGATGCCTGCGTTGGAAAGCCTTCGAATACCCCGGGTATTCCTGCAGCTTCCCGCCTTGGCCTCGACCGGCAGCCCGGCACTGCACTCGGTCCGGATTTTGTGGGGAAGCTCTTGAGTGTCACGGGTCGTTCAGGCCGACGACCGCCGCGAGGCTGCTCTCGACACACCGCTGCGAGCTTGCCCTTGACACCTCGGCGACGACGACGGAGGCCCCATGCGCTTCCCGCGGTCGACTTCGCGTGAGAGTGCCGCGCCGTCAATTCCCTTCAGCGGCCGGGCGCACCAGACGCGCAGCGCGTTCGCCGGTCTGCTCCTGGTCGAAGCGCCGGGTCGTGGGTCCCGTCGTTCGGCGACGGCGCCCCTTGTCTGGATCCGAGGGACGTCCGCGTCTTGGGGATGGAGGCCGAGATGAACTCGGCCCAGAAAGGGAACGAATCATGTTCGCTGAAGCCGACGAGCCCCTTGCGTGCCAGTCCCACCCGCGGCGCGACCTTCCCGGTGCCGAGCCCGCCCCCTTCGGCGTGCGCGCGGCGGGTTGCCGCGTGCGTATCGACACCGACGAGCTGAGCGCCGTCCAGTTGACGCGTGAGCTGCGCGGCCTCGGCCTGACCACGGCGGAGCTGTTCCGCGTGGTCGCCCTCTACGACGAGACGCTGATCCCTTGGGTGCGCATGGAGGCCAGCCTGCGCACCGCCGCGCCCGACGCCCGCGAGGCCTTGGTGATGCGCATTCGGACCCTGCGGCGCGGCTCCGCGTCGCCGCGCGCCATCGCGATCAGCCTGCGCGAGCAGGGCCTGACGCTCGACGGCCGCGCGCTCGCCGCCGACGATGTCGTGGCGCTCTCGCAGACGTCCGTCGGTACCTTCGTCCATCCCGCCTGACCGGGGCGGCAATTGGGACGGCTGGGCCCGCGCGCCCGCCGCGATGTCGTCATCGCGGCGGCGCGCGGTGGCCCGCCCTCCTGATCCTCCCAGCGACATCGCATCTCCCCACCACCCCGGTCGGCACGTCCCGGCGGGCTCACGACGTGGGTCCACGGCGGGGCGGCGCCCCCGTCGGTTCGGGCGTCGAACGCTCACGCCCTGAACGCTCACGCAGACCCCCGTCGGCCCTGGTCACGTCCACCTCGGCGCTCGGCGACGGCGCACCTGCTCATGCTCGGCCGTGCCGATCACCGCCGCCGCCGACCCGTTGTGATTCGGACGATCCGGAGAGCTACGAGCGTGTCGACGGAGTGCCGGGGGGCGGACCAAGCTGAGGGTCGGCGCGCGGCGCGAATGGAGGGTGGCCTGTGCTTCGGCCAGGCCGCTCAGGCCCGGGCCACGCCGGGGCGGCCCGGAGAGTCCAGCGGTGGCCCGGGTAGCTCGCCCCTCAGCCACTCCAGGGTGCGTCGGCGAAGCTGCGGGTTGCCGCTCAGCAGCGTGCGCAGCTCGTCCAGCGTCTGGCGAACCTTCTGGGCCCGGGCTTCGTCGTCGATCGTGTCGATGGGCATTTCGTCCTCTGGGTCGAGGTGCGGCTCCGTACGGCCGACCTTCGCACAATAATGGTGAATCTCTAGCACGGTCGGGGCAGGTCGCGCCTCTCGGCTCGAGGCGTTCATCTCCGGGCGGCAGGACCAGGCCGACGTCCCTCTGGACATCGGCGGGACCCGCGGCGGGAAGAGAGCGACTCGGGCCACACGACGATCGGCCCCTCCACGTGCAAGACGCTCCTGACGCAGCGGTACGGCGCAGCGCCGGGAGCGGGCCCCGGGGGGCGCAGGCAGGGGCGACCTCAGTCGCACACGCGTCGGAAGCGCACGGCGTCAAAGGCCACCGTTCGGCAGATCTCGCCGGTGTGGTTGGTCATGCGAAACGCGATCTCGCGCGAGCTGTGGACCGGCCGCCCCGTGTTCACCGCGTGCCACCCGCCGCTCTGGCGCGACTGGTCGAAGGTACCCAGCTGAACACCGGGGCCCTCCGGATCGCCGTCGGCGAAGACGCGCCACGGCACCGCTTCGCTGAAGTTCCACGAGTCGAGGCAGTCGCCCGCGGCGCCTGTCGGATCGACCGCGTCAGGGGTGGGGCGGTGGATCTCGACGACCCAGTCGCCCTCGTCGGCCGCGACGAAGGTGCCGATGACCGAATGGCCGCCCACGTTCCACTCGCCGCGCTGCGTCGCGTGGCTGACGAAGTCACCCTCGATGCCGCCCGTCGCGAAGCGCGCACTGTCGCGGAAGCGCACCCACCAGCCATCGTTGCGGTCGTAGGTGAAGCCCGGGCAGGCCTCGCCGAGGTGCAGCGCGCACGCGTCTACGGTGATGACGCGCTCCTGGCATGCCGGTCGGCAAGCACCCCCGACGCATTGCTCACCGGACGGGCACCGCGCGCCGTCGTCCACGACGCCGTCACAGTCCTGGTCCCGGCCGTCGCACACCTCGACGGGCAAGGGACCGCACTGGCCGCAGGCGTTGCGGGGAGCGTCCCGGCACAGCAGGCGCTCGCCGCCGTCGCAGACGAGGTGGCCATCGCAGGCTCCACACGCATCGCCGGGCTGCCCAGCCAGCGACTGACAGCCGCCGCACGCGTTGGGCGCGCCGCCCGAGGGGCACGCGCAGCCGTTGGGCCGGAGGTCCGCGCCGTCACAGTCCTCATCGACACCGTTACAGGGGATCTCCGCCGGGAGCGCCCCACAGGCACCGCAGGCGTTGAACGGCCGGTCGGCGCAGGCCACCGCGTCCGGGCCGAGGCACTCGACCTGTCCCTCGCACCGGCCACACCGCTCGCCCGGCGCGTCGGTGAGCGCGGCACACCCGCCGCATGCGTTGAGCGGTCCGCCCCCCGGACAGGCGCACCCGTTGAGGCGCAGGTCCTGGCCGTCGCAGTCCTGGTCGATCCCGTCGCACGCCCGGTCGATCGCGCCGGGGTGGCGGCGCTCGTCATCATCGGCACAGTCATCGCCGCCACAGCGTTGGTCGGTGGCGCCGTCACCGTCGGCGTCCATGCACGGTCCAGGCGCCTCGGCGCATGGACCCAGGTCGACCCGGCGAACTTCCGACCACTCGCCGCCGACCGCCGGCCGCGTCGCGTCGCCTGCGTGGCCGGCGCGGACGCGCCAGAACCAGACACCGCAGTCGGCGGGCAGCCGCCCCGAACGCAGCACCGCGTGGGACTCCGAGGTCGTCTCGTTGAGCGCCGCGAAGCACTCCGCCTGCTCGTCGACGCTGCCATCGCAGGCTGCGGAGAAGTCCGGCCGATCGCTCATCTGCCGGCGATAGGCGGTGGCCGGATCCTCGTCGCAGAGGCTGGACGTCCACGCGAACTCCGCGGGGAGCGTCACGCGCGCACCGGGCGCGGGCGCCTCCAGCGTCGGCGTCTCGCAGGGCCCGAAGGCGGGCACCGGCGCAGGCGGGGCGCCGCAAGTGGCCCGCAACCCCTCGTCGGGGGCGGCCCAGGTGTCGGGATGGGGCTGCTCGAAGGGCGTCCCGGCATCGTCGTAGCACCGGACGTCGACGTGGCTGCCGTCACCTCCGCCCAACGGAATGACGCTACCGCTGGTTCCACAGCCGCCCAGCGGCGCCCCTGCCTGCACGTCGCACCCCTCCGCGACCTGAAGGCTCCCGGCCTGAAGGTGCGCGATGCAGCAGATGAGGCCGGAACCAGCGTGGCGGACGCAGACCTGGTTGCCATAGCTGTTGGCGAGCCCGGTGCCCAGCCCGTCGACCACCCGGACGACGGTGCCGCTCGCGGGCGACCGCACCGTCTCTCCCACGCCGCAGTCGATGTCCCAATTGCGGTCGGGGACGCCTCGGGCGGCGTGCCCCGCGGGCGTGTCCGTCACGCCGTGAGCGGGTCCCACGGGCAGTGGGCGCGTCAGGTCCAGCGCACCGGATTGATCGACGGGTTCCCCGCCGGGCTGGGCACCGGGCTGCTCGCCGGGCTGTGCGCAGGCCGCCGCGGTGTCTCCCGGGCTGCAGGCGCGGCAGACGCCCGAAGGGATGGAACACCACGTGCCCGCCGCACAGCCGCCGGGGACGCAGGGGCACTCCTCCGCCGGGGGGCTACCGGCCTCGGCGCACCCGCGGCAGGTGGCCGACGCCTGATCGCAGTGCCGCCCGGCGCCGCAGCCGCCCGGCTCGCAGCCCACGGGCCCGCAAGCATCCTCGCACGCCCGATCGCAGCTCATGAGGCCCCCGAGCACCTGATCGCAGACGGCCGCGGTCAGCCACTCGGTGGCCCTGCCCACGTGAAAGATCTCGAACAGGTAGGCGGCCGTGTTGCACGGCCACGCGGGAGCCAGGCCGATGGCAGCCTGTCCGAGGCTGGTCGCGCAGCCACACTGTCGCTGGCACTGCTCGCAAGCGTCCGCCGGATCACCATAGGTGATGCACTGGTCGAAGTCGGCGGCACACCACGGGGCGCGGCCGTCGCACAGCCCCGTGAGATCACAGGTCTGCTGAATCGCGGCGTTGCAGACCACGCCCGACTCGAGCTCGGCCACGTCCCGCAGGCCATCGGCCAGCAGGCCGCAGATCTGCTCGGTCATCACGATGCAGATCGCTCCCGTCACCACATCGCTCGGATCGGGGATGTTGATCAGCGCCGCGCACGCCAGGCGGCGCGCGATGACACCGCAGCCGGCCTCCTGCGCCACCCACAGCATTGCGCGACACCCGGTGCACGCGAGGCGATCTTCGGTGAGGGACTGCACCCGCTGCGCCAGCGCGGCGGCCTCGGGCGCCGCCGCGGCGGCCTCGCGGAGCGCCTCGTAGGGCAGGACCTGCCCGCAGCGATGGACCTCGGTGTCGGCCACGACGACCGTCTGGGTCTCGAGGTGCGCGGCCGTCGACGTGCTGATGACCGCGATCGCCGTCACGTGCCCGGCCGGATCCCGGTACAGCGTGGCGGACAGGGAACGGTCGGGCGCCACCCGCGTGGGCGGGAATCGCCACAGGGTCCCGCCGTCGACCGACGCGAGGAAGGCCGCGCCGTCGCCGAGGTCCAGGCGGCTGGCGTAGCCGCCCGGCAGCCCCAGCAGCGCGGCCGAGGTGCCATCGAAGACCCCCACGTGCGCCCGCAGTTGCGCCAGCGGCCCGGCCAGATTGGCGGCGCCCAGCTCGGTGATCGACTCCTCGGGCGAGAGCGGCGTCGGCATGAGCGCCTGCAGGTCGACCCGCCCCAACTGGTCGAGCATGGGACCCATCGCGGTCTCACAAGCGCGCCCTTCCGCCAGGAAGGCGCCGACAGCGCGTTCGGGCTCCGATGCTGCCCGGTGGGTGACGAGGGTCGATTCGCCGCAGCCGACCTGGAGGCCGATCGCGAGGCACGAGACGAGGCAGAGGCGAGCGCGGTTCATGGCGGACTCCTGGGTGTCTGAGAGATGGACGTGTCCGCTCCCACCAACCGGACAGGTTTCGACCTCTCTCCCGAAGATGTCCGGCCCACCCGAACGTCGGCGTCCCCAGGGGGCCAGCTTCGAGAGGAAAACCCGATGACCTCGCACCGCCCTCCCTTCGCTTCCCGTCCTTGTGATCGCGGTCCGCACGGCGACCCGGGTGCGGCCTTCGCCGATCTGCCCGCCGGCCACGGGGAAGCAGTCGTGGCTTCCGTGGTGAGCCGCCTCGGCACGTGCGGCCTGGATCGCGATGCAATCGCGCGCTTCATCGAAGCCTTCGAAGCGAACCAAGACCCCAACGTCCGGTGCGCGCCCGGGCTCCCAGACGCGGCCCCCGCGGAGGAAGCCGGCGTCCGTCCGGTTCGGTCGGCTTCGAGCGTTGGAGAGGCGGCGGCGCCGACGACACGCCGCAGAATCACCCCGACGGAGGAGGTCACCATGTGCGTCGCGCATCCCCCCATCGCGCCCTTCGGCTATCGCATGACCGAGCGTGGGCTGCAGATCCACGCATTGGAGCAGCACGTCCTGCGGCTGATCCACGCGCTGCGCAGCTGCACCTTCAGCCGCGCGGAGATCACGGATTTCTTGGCTGCGATCCCCGAAGCGCCCGAACTCAGCGAAGAGCAGGTGGGGCAGATCGCAGCGACGCCCCCCCCGTGGTGCGCCGCCATGATGGCGATCGTCGCCGAGGACCGGCCTACGGGTCTGCCATCGGGCTATCGGCTCGAGGCGGGCCAGGTGGTGCTGCAGGAGGACCACCGTCGGGCGCTGGCCCGTGTGCAGGCCCGCCGCGGCGCGAGGCTGGGTGGCCACGCCCTCACCATCACCGACGTCATGGTGGAGCTGAACCTGCTCAAGCGGGTCGGCGACGAGACGCGCTGGACCGCGGAATCGCTGACGGCCCTGTTCCACCAAGAGGGCGCCGGCGCGCACGCCTGACGACGCACGGCCCGCGCGCCTGCTCTGCGTCGCGGCTCAGTCAGGGCGCCGCGGCGCGGTCGACGCGTCACCTGGTACAAGCGGCCAATCGGCGGACCGCAGGGGCGCGCCGGGTCGTTCCAGGCGAGATTCCAACCAGTCGGGAACGTCCCGGGGCTTCATCCGCTGCGCCAGCAGCAGGATCTGCCCGTCGTCATGGAAGGCATAGGGACTCAGCGACACCCACCCCTCGCCGTCGTGCATCGCGACCTCTCCCGGACCCAGCGAGGGCCCGTCCGTCACCGGAAGGCATCCCTTCACGCCCGCGAGCACGCTCGCCCCCTCCGCGGTGCCCACCGCGAGGCGCCCCACGGGAGGCGCGTCGATCCACGGGCTGGTGCACATGACCGCCAGGGCGGCCCCCCACGCCGTCGCGAGGACAGGATCGTCACCACGGATGGGGCCCGGGTGGTGCTCCAGGCGTTCGAGTGCGTCCACCCAGGCCATCGCTGCGTCGCCGCCGAGGAAGCGCGTCAGCGCGGGCCGCTGCGTGACACTGCGGATACGCATGAGGAGCTTTCGCTTCGTCATTGGACCCATCCAATCGCACGGGTCTTCCGGATCGCGCGCCAGGCCAAACCAGATCACGCGAAGCACCGAATGGCACAGGTGATCGAGGCTGGCGCACACCGCCAGCGCGTTGCCCTGGCTGCGGGCCCGCGCGACGTGAGCGGCCACGACCGCGAGCGGCCGCGGCAGCGCGGTCACCGGCAGGCGAGCCTCGGCCGGCGCGGACTCGAAGACCAGCGCCGCGCTGGACAGGGCCGCCGCGGCATCATGCAAGGTCGTCCCCCAGACCCCATCCCGCTCGAAGCCAGCGGGGACCGCGAAGCGCGCCACGCCCCCGGCCTCGAAGTCCCAGGCGCGCACGTGGCCGCCGAACGTCCCGCGGTAGAAGAACACCCGACGCGCGTCCATGGGCAGCGGCCAGAGCAGGCCGCCAAGGTCGATCGCGTCGCGGTCGCGGGCCGCGCGCGCGAGCCGGTAGCCGCCGCCCTCGAGACCCGGCTCGACCGCGCGGCCGTCCAGGTCGTGCCAGGCGCCGGCCGCGGTGCACCACCACAGCCGCCAGCCGCGCAGGGCGGCGTCCGTCTCACGGAGCACCGCGCGGAAGCTCCGCAGCAGCGCCCGATGGGCCGCGCCCGCAGCCTCCAGATCGCGGGTCAAGCGATACCAGCCCGTCGGCTGATGCAGTAGACCGTTGGCCAGCGCCGCGAAGGCATCGAGCTCGGCGTGCAGGGGACGGCTCGCGGCGCGCGTGTCCCGGCGGAGGGCCTGGTGGAAGGGGTGCCGAGCCTGCTTGCCAGGCCTGAGGAGCATCCACGCCGTGTCCTTCAGATAGCCGATGGAAGGGCGCGCCGAGAACTTCACGGCCACCGCCGGTCGCGGCAGCAGGTTGGCACGGGCCAGAGCGATCGCAGCGCTGGCCATCAGGTGCAGCCAGGTCTCCACCGCGGCCTGCACGGCCAGGAAGCGGTCCACGAAGGAGCCCGGTGAGGCGATGGGCGCCGCCAAGCGCCGCAGCGGCGCCGGCAGCAGCAACAGGCGCGCGGCCACCTCCAGACGGGCGGCGACGTCGTCGTCCTGCGGCCCCCGACTCCTCGCGTCGACCTCGACGCGAGCGATCGCCGCGTCGATGGGGTGCGCTTGCCGTCGAAGCGCGTCCAGGCCCGCGACCGCGTCGGGCACGTCCGTCGGCCGCAGCTCAGCGGGCGACCGCGGCACCCCACCCGGGACGAAGCCCATCGCCCACGCTCGGCCCGGCCGGGCCTCGG
>CALBMW010000321.1 GCA_937896275.1 uncultured Myxococcales bacterium | reverse complement strand
CGTCATCGTCGGTACCAGCTTCGCCTACAACCTGCGCGATTGGCTGCAGGCAAAGGCGTCCTGGCTGCTCGAGACGAACCAGAGCGACTATGAGGCCCCCCCCCCGGTCGACGAGGCAGGGAATCCGTTGGCGCCGGGCACCTTCGCGGTCGATCTGGCCGAGTACTCGCGGCAGGTCTTCCTGGTGCAGGTTTCGGTCACGTACTGAGCTGTGCGCTGCCGAGCTGACTCGGGCGCTGGGTGACGCTGCGCTGGGCACGGTCGCTGGTGCTCTGTGCTCGGGTCGATCACGTGCCCGCGAAAAATTCATCGGACCGCGCATTCGCTCCCGAGCAACGCCGGACGCTGAGACCGCACCTCGCCGTGGGGGGTCGAACCGACGTGGACGCAACGGACACCCGATGGTGGAGGCGCGAGCAGGCGATGAGGGTGCTGATCCCCCTGGTGTTGAGCTGGACGGCGCTCGCGTGCGGTGGCATCGGGCGCTCCGGGCGGCAGTTGCCGCCGATGCCGGACGTGGCGACGGTGCTGCAAGGCGCCGAGTTGGGCGCGGGTGACGTCGTCGAAGTCCGCGTCTATCAAGAGAACGGCCTGTCGGGGCTGTACCGCGTCGGCACCGATGGGACCTTCGACTTTCCGCTGGTGGGACGCATCGACGCGGCGGGGCAGACCCCGGGGGCCCTGGGCGATCGGCTGATCGAGCGCCTGAAGGCTGGCTTTCTGCGCGACCCCCAGGTGAGCGTCTTCGTCAAGGAGTTCAACTCGAAGAAGGTCTTCGTGCTGGGTGAGGTGCACAAGCCGGGCACCTTCAAGTTCGAGGACCGCATGACCATCGTGCAGGCGGTCACGCTGGCCGGTGGCCTCAAGGGGCTCGCCGAGAAGAACGGCATCGTGCTCACGCGCGTCGTCGATGGGCACGAGCGCAAGTTCGTGGTGCCCTTCGAGGACATCGGCCTCGGTCGGCAGCAGAACGTCCTGCTTCAGCCCGGCGACATCGTCTTCGTCCCCGAGTCCTGGCTCTGACGGGCCGGTCGCGTGCGGCCAAGGGGGGCGCTCGCGACGCCGGTAGCCGCTCGGGCAACCGCGCGTAGGCGAGCGTCGGGCGCCGTCAACCACCACTTGATGAGCTGGAAGCGTGCCCGCGGCGGCTCGATGCGCGGGCTCGTCGCAGGGGGCAGCGCGCGCAGCAGCCAGCGAAGCTCGGGGCCCGCGTGCGGGGGGGGCGGGCCGAAACCGACGGCGGCGAGTCGATGTCGAGCCACGGCCCACGCCGTGCCCAGCCCCGCCCGCGACAGCGCGGGGCCGAGCGTCGGATCAGGACCGAGCGCTCGCAGCAGGATCGCGCCGTCCAACAGGTCCGCGACATCGCCGAAGAACGCGCCCTTGGCCAGATTCGCGAGCCACAGAAGGACGCGATCGCGCGGCGTCGGCACCCGCACGGCCATCTCACCGAGGCGGCCGGGGCGCGATCGCGCGTATAGGTCCACGCCGTCGAGGCGCAGCCGATGGGGCGGCACGGGGTCGCGGTGCAGCTCGATGAGCGAGCCGTCGAACACGTAGCCCAGCGCGTGAGGCGACTCCCACGGGTGGCGCTCCGCGCGGGGCCGGCGCACCTCGTCGGCGTGGGCGGCCAGCGCCCGGTGGGCCGCGTGGAAGGCCGGGGCGGGCAGGAGCAGATCGACGTCGAGGGCCTGGCGCGCGCCGGGGTCGTCGAAGAGGTGCTCGGCGAGGTCGGCGCCCTTGAAGATCATGGGGGGCGGCAGGTGCGACGGCCAGACGCGCCGGACGGTCTCGGCGCGGCTCAGGTGGGCCGCGAGCTGTGCGGCCCAGATGCGTTCGAACTGGTTCCGGTCGGGCTCGCGCAGGGGTGCGCCGATGTGGTACAGGGTGCCGGCCAAGCGGTGCCCGAGCGCCGCCGTGACCGCACCGGCCGAGGTTTCGGGGGGTAGGGGGTCACCGCGGAGCCAGGCGCACAGGAGTCGCAGCAGGGCATCCACGGGCGCATGATGCGCCCCGCGCCCGGCGATGACAAACGGGGGCGCCGCCGGTCGGGGGCGCGCTCCGCACGCTGAGACACGGAGGAACGCCATGGGGTCTATGGTGCGGCGTTCGGAGTCTTTTCATGGCGAGTGAGGCGCAGGCCGCGTCGGCGCGGTCGCCGCAGACGATTCTGGTGACGGGCGGCGCCGGCTTCATCGGGTGTCACTTGGTGCGCGCGCTGCTCGGCCGGGGTGACCGGGTCGTCGTCATCGACAACTTCGACACGGGTCTGCGGGAGAACCTGACCGAGGTGCGGGATCGCATCCGGCTGGTGGAGGGATCCATCGCCGATCCGCTGAGCGTGGCCGAGGCGCTCGACGGCGTCGACGCCGTGCTGCACGAGGCGGCGCTGCCCTCGGTGCCGAAGTCGCTGGCTATGCCCTTCGAGACGCATCACAGCAACGTGGTGGGCACGCTCACCCTGCTGGACGCCTGCCGGCGCGGCGGCGTGAAGCGCTTCGTCTATGCCGCGTCGTCGAGCGCCTACGGCGATCACGCGGCGCCCCGCAAGCACGAGGGCCTCGCGCCCCGCCCCAAGTCGCCCTACGCGGTGCAGAAGCTCGCCGGCGAGTACTACTGCCAAGTGTTCCACGCGTTGTACGGGCTCGAGACCGTGGCCCTGCGCTACTTCAACGTCTTTGGGCCGAGGCAGAACCCCAAGAGCCAATACGCCGCCGTGGTGCCCGCCTTCGTGACCCGGATGCTGGCCGGCGAGCGGCCGGTGGTGCATGGCGATGGGCTGCAGTCCCGCGACTTCACGTACATCGGCAACGTCGTGGCGGCCAACCTCGCCGCCCTCGCGGCGCCAGCCGGGGCCTGCGGGCGCGTCTACAACGCCGCCTGCGGCGGGAGCGCGAGCCTGCTGGACCTGGTGGCGGCGATCAACACGATTCTGGGCACGTGCATCGAGCCCGAGCACACGGACTCGCGGGCGGGGGACGTGCGTCACTCCTGCGCCGAGGTCGAGGCCGCGGCAGACGCGCTCGGGTTTCGGGCCGCGATCTCGTTGGATGATGGGCTGCGCGAGACGGTGGCGTGGTACGCCGCCCGACGGAAGGAAGACCTACTGTGAGCGAGCTGATCGAGAGGCTGGAGAAGCGCACCGCGCGTGTCGGCGTCATCGGGTTGGGCTACGTGGGCCTGCCCCTGGCCGCGGCGTTCGCGGACGCTGGGTTCGAGGTCGTCGGCTTCGAGGTGGATGCCGGCAAGATCGCGGCCTTGAACAAGGGCGAGTCCTACATCCTCGACGTGACAGGCGAGGAGGTGAAGCGGCTGGTGGACGCCGGTCGGCTGCGCGCCACCGGCGACTTCGCCGAGCTGGCGGGGTGCGACGCGGTGAGCGTTTGCGTGCCGACGCCGCTGCGCAAGACGCGCGATCCGGACCTCACCTACATCGTCGAGGCCACCGCGCGCATCCGGCACCACCTGCGCGCCGGTCAGGTCGTCGTCCTCGAGAGCACCACCTACCCCGGCACGACGGTCGAGGTCGTGGCGCCCGAGCTCGAGAAGAGCGGCCTGGTGGTGGGCAAGGACATCCACCTGGCGTTCAGCCCCGAGCGCATCGACCCGGGCAACGCGACCTCCCACGTGAGGAACACGCCCAAGATCATCGGCGGCGTCACGCCGGCCTGCACCGCGGCCGCGCGCACGCTGTACGAGGCGATCGTCGAGCGCGTCATCGCCGTCTCGAGCCCCACCGCGGCCGAGATGGTGAAGCTGCTCGAGAACACCTTCCGCGCGGTCAACATCGGGCTGGTCAACGAGGTCGCGATCATCGCGGACAAGCTCAAGCTCGACGTGTGGGAGATCATCGAGGCGGCGGCGAGCAAGCCCTTCGGCTACATGCCGTTCTATCCGGGGCCGGGTCTGGGCGGTCACTGCATCCCGATCGATCCGCACTACCTGAGCTGGAAGCTGCGCACGCTGAACTATCGTACGCGCTTCATCGAGCTCGCCGACGACATCAACAGCCACATGCCCGACTACGTCGTGGAGAAGGTGGGCTTCGCGCTCAACGAGGACAGCAAGCCGATCCGCGGCGCGAAGCTGTTGGTGCTGGGCGTGGCCTACAAGCGCGACATCACCGACTGGCGGGAGTCGCCGGCGGCCCCGGTCATCGAGGGTCTGATGAGGCGCGGCGGCGAGGTCTCCTACCACGACGACTTCGTGCCCGAGTTCCGCATCGGGGGTCACGGCGACGAGGGCGCGGTGCTGCGCTCGGTGCCGCTCGAGTACGAGAGCCTGGGCGCCTACGACTGTGTGGTGATCGTGACCGACCATACCTACCTCGACGCGGAGCGCATCCTGGCCCACGCGGGGCGCATCGTCGACACCCGAAACCTGACGGGTCGCATCGGCCGGGAACACCCGAAGGTCGTCAAGCTGTGACACCGGGTGGCCCGGGGGAGTGACGTCCGCCTCGTGGCGGCACGGACGCGCACGCGGGCCCGCTGAGGACCGCGTTGCAGCAGCGAGGGGTCATGGAGCCGAAACGTGACGTCGAGGGCGGGCTGGCGCTCTGGTTCGATGTCGTCTGGAAGCACAAGTGGCTGGTGGTGGCGTTCGCGGTGGTGGTGCTCACCGCGACGACCGTCTTCACCCGCCGCCAGACGCGCATCTACGAGGCGACCACCCAGATCGTCATCGACCTCAACGCGCCCCGTTACATGGCGGCCTCGGGCGCCGAGGTGCTGAGCCTGGGGACCGGGAACTCGTGGAACACGACCGAGTTCTTCGAGACGCAATACCGCATCATCAAGAGCCGCATGGTGGCGAAGATGGTGGTGGATCGCCTCGGGCTGGCCTACGACACCGACTTCTTGCGGGTCGATCAGATCGAGGACCCCGAGGCCCGCGCGCGGCGGCTGGAGAAGGTCGATCCGGTGACCATGCTGGTGGATCGACTGGCGGTCGATCCGGTGGCCGACAGCCACGTCGTGCTCATCAAGGTGCGGGACCACAAGCCCGAGCGCGCGGCGCTCATCGCAGACGCGGTGGGCCTGGCCTACGCCGATCAGAACGTGAACCGAAAGGTGTCGGCCGCGGGTGAGGCGGTGGAGTGGCTTCGGGCGCAGGCCACGGCCCTGAAGCTGGAGGTCGAGACGGCCGAGCACGCCCTTCTGGTGTTCAAGCAGGAGCACGGCATCCTGAGCGCCTCGCTGGCCGACAAGCAGAACCTGCTCGGCCTCGACCTGCAGGACGCACGCCGGCAGCTCCGTGAGGCGCGCATGGCCAGCTCGCGGTTGAAGGCCGAGCTCGATCAGGTGAAGAACCTGTCGCCCGAGGACGCGCAGAGCAGCGTCGAGGCGGTGCTGGCCAACGGCCTCATTCAGCGCCTCAAGGAGAGCCTGGTCTCGCTGCAGAACGAGCGCTCCGAGCTGCTGAAGCGCTACCTCGAGAAGCACCCGGACGTGCAGACGGCCGATCGCAAGATCGAGCGGATTCGCAAAGCGCTGGCGGCCGAGGTCGCGGGCATCCGCATGTCGCTCACGAGGAACTTTCGCGCCGTCACCGAGGCCGAGCACGCGATGGGTCGGGACGTGGAGCGGCTCGAGACCGAAGCCCGCGCGATGCATGGTCACGAGCTCGAGTACAAACGCCGCGAGGCGGCGGTGCAGTCGAGCAAGGACCTCTACGCACAGATGCTGTTGCGCTTGAAGGAGGCCCAGCTGCAGGCGGACTCGCGGGCCAACAACGTGCGCGTGCTCGACCGCGCGCTGGTGCCGGAGGCGCCGGTCGCCCCCAAGGTGCTGCTCAACCTGGCGGTGGCCGCGGTGCTGGCGCTCGTGGGCGGTCTGGGGCTGGTCTTCCTGGTCGAGCAGCTCGACAGCTCGGTGAAGAGCCAGGAGCAGCTCGAGCACGACTTCGGGCTCACCTTCCTGGGCATCATCCCTTCGTTGCGCTCCGCGCGCGCCCGCAGCCAGAACGGGCGCCAGGGTGGACACGTGAAGAACCCGGACCGCTACGTGCTGGACAACCCACACAGCACGGCGGCGGAGTGCGTGCGCACCATCCGCACCAACCTGATGTTCATGTCGCCCGAGCGCGAGCTGCGCACGATCATGATCACCAGCGCGGGCCCGCGGGAGGGCAAAACCAGCACCTGCGTGAACATCGGCGCGACGATGGCGATGTCGGGCAGTCGCATCCTGCTGATCGACTCGGATCTGCGTCGGCCGCGCCTGCACAAGATCTTCGACATGACCAACGACCGCGGCCTCACCAACCTGGTGATGGATCCCAACTGTTCGGTCGACTCGGTGACCAAGATCAGCCCGGTGGACGGACTTCACGTCCTCTGCAGCGGGCCGCTCCCGCCCAACCCGTCGGAGTTGCTGCACACGCAGGGCTTTCGACGCACGCTGGACAAGCTGCTCGAGCACTACGACCGGCTGATCTTCGACTCACCGCCCGTCGTGGCCGTCACCGACGCGCAGATCCTGGGGCAGCAGGTGGACGGGGCCATCTTGGTCGTGCACGCCGGCCAGACCACGCGCGACATGCTGCGCAAGGCCGCGCGGCTGCTGAGCGACGTGAACGTGAACATCCTCGGCGCGCTGCTGAACAACCTCGACGTGTCGCGCCGCGGCTACGGCCGAACCTACTACCAGTACTACCGCCAGCACGGCGCCTACGCGGCCGATCCCGAGGCCATCGAGCAGCCCCCGACCGCGGGGGCCTGAGCGCGACCGGCGGCGGGCGGCGGCCAGTCGCGCTTCCTGCGTCGAACACGGTGGGTGCGTTTCGGCTGACCGCGGCGCTCTGAGAGGGTGTTTACAAACCCTCGGCGCTTCGCCGTGCACGCCCCCCGACGACGATCTCTTCGTTGGTCGGCGCTTGAATTATCTCTGATAGTCCTGCGGCCTCCCGCCTCGACCTCGCCGCCGGTGGGCGCACCCGGCTCGACCTTGGAGATGTAAACACCCTCTTGGGGCGCGCGCCCGAGGTCGGTCAGAGGTGGTGGCGGTAGTGAACCAGCCGGTAGACCTGGCGGGGACCACGCCGATAGCGCACGGCCAAGCCGACGCCCAGGCCCATCGTGGCGAAGAACACGATCATCATGGGGAAGCGGTAGAACGCGTCCCAGAAGCCGATGAGCACCGCGCAGCCCACCAACCCCGACGCGGTGGCCCAGAGGTCGCAGCGCGCCTCCTCGTCGGTGAGCAGCGGGACGCTGCGGAACATGAACACCAGGCCACCGACCAGAAACGCCAGGAAGAAGGCCAGGCCCAGCGGGCCGTGATCCACGAACAGGCTCAGGTAGGCGTTGTCCAGCAGCGGTGATTGCCGGCGCGCCTCGTCGGAGTGCGCGGTGTTGTGCCGCTGACCGATGGTGACGTGCTGCGGGTAGGTGCGGGCGCCCACGCCCACCATCAGGCGGGCGGGCGTGATGTTCTGCAGCACGAGGCCCTGGCGGGTGGCCGAGGCCTGCAGATCGTTCACGGCGTTGCTCGGGGCGAGGCGCGGATCGCCCAGCTGACCCAGCGTGCCGACGGCCAGCGCGAGGGCCGCGACGACCGCCAGGACGAAGCGCTTTCGCAGCCGCCAGACGTAGATGCCCATCGTGAGCGCTGTGGCCACGATGCCCGACCGGCTCAGCGTCAGCAGCGCCACCACGCACAGCAGCGCCGAGGCCGCGCCGTACAGCAGGCGGCGTCGGCGGGTGCGGGCCCGGCGCGCGCGCTCGATGGCGAGCGGCAGGGCGACCACCACCACGGCGGCGAGCGCCAGCGGGTTGCCCGCCGTGCCCGCGAGGCGCGCGAACTCGCCCGTCGCGGCCGCCGCCAGCGCCATCTGTCCGAGCGCGCCGACGCCCACCAGCGTCACCGCCCCGACCAGGGCGCCGATGAGCGTACCGCGGTGGTCGGTGATCATCCGGGAGTTGAGCACCATGTAGAAGACGACGACGCCATTGCACACGTACCAGAGCACGCCACGCAGCGAGATCATCGGGAAGCGGCTGAACAGCACCAGGCCGGCGCTGACGACGATGAAGCCGAGCAGCGGCAGGTCGACCGGGGTGCGGAGGGCGTAGATCCGTCCGTCCTGCACCTCGTGGCGCACCAGGTGCGACACCGCGATGAGCGTGGGCACCAGGTACAGCGCGTTGACGTTCACGCTGCCGAGCGAGAAGAAGAAGCTCTCTTGCATCGATCCAGGCAGCACCAGCGCCATCAGCAGCAGCCAGGCCAGCAGGAACGCCGTGGTGAAGATGCGGGTCATCACGCGCAGGAAGGTCAACGCGATGAGCTGCAGGTCCAGCACGACCGAGCGCCGCGCGATGTACAGCATCTCGTAGAACAGCTTGTGGCGCGGGTGCGTGTAGTAGCCGCCGCGCACCTGCGCTTGGCCGGTGATGCCGGGGCGCACCACGAAACGACGCGCGTAGCCGGGGATGCGCGCCTTGTGATCGGCCAGGAAGATGGGGCGGACCGGCCGCGGGCCGACCAGGTTCATGTCGCCGCGCAGCACGTTGAACAGCTGCGCCAACTCGTCGAGCCGATAGCGCCGCAGGAACTTGCCGACGGGCGTGTAGTGATTCTCGTCCTGCTTGACGAGCCGCTTGCCGATCTGGCCCTCGGCGCCGACGTGCATCGTGCGGAACTTGAAAATGGAGAAGGTGCCCTCGCCCTGGCCCACGCGGGCGCCCCGATAGAAGGCCGGGCCGGCCGAGGTCAGCTTGACCGCCACCGCGATCGTCAGCAGCAGCGGGCTGAGGATGATGATGCCCAGCAGCGCGCCGGTGAAATTGTAGACGCGCGTGAAGGCGTCGTAGACGGGGCGCGGGTCGACCTCGATGTGCGTGGGGAAGACGTGGCCGGTCGGCGTGCGCAGCGTGGGCAGGCCGAACCACGCGCGCGCCAGGCGCAGCAGCGTCTGGAAGGTCACGCCGGGCGCCCTGCGCGGAAGCGCTCGTTGAAGAGCACGAAGCACAACAGCGCCCACAGCGTGCGGCTGTGATCGATTTGTTTTCGGTCGTGCTCGTCGAGCAATCGCATCACGTATTCCGGCCGCCAGAGACCCAACCGTTGGACCCGCGCGGGGCTCAACATGTCTCGCAGCAGCGGCCGCAACGGGCCCCCGAGCCATGCCGCCATGGGCACGTTGAAGCCCGCCTTGCGACGGTGCAACAGGTTCTCGGGCACATGGCCTCGCAGGGCGCGCTTGAGCACCGCCTTGGTGCGTAGCCCGCGCAGCTTGTAGTCGGCGGGCAGCGCGGCCGCAAGCTCGACGAGCCGGTGGTCGAGGAAGGGCACGCGGGCCTCGAGGCCGTGGCTCATGCTCATGCGGTCGACCTTCACCAGGATGTCGTCCGGCAAATAGAGCGCGAAGTCGCTCGACAGCACCGCGTCGAGGCCGTGGCGGAAGGGCTCGGCGGCGAAGGCGGCATGGAAGAGCCGCACGGTGGGCTCGACGTCCGCCGGGTGCGCGCGGAGCGAGGCGCGGGCGTCATCGGAGAGGAACTCCTTGAACCGGTAATGGGCCTCGGCCGGCGGGCACGACGCCGCCGACACGAAGGCGCGGGCCTTGAGGTCGAAGCTCACCTTGCCGTGGCTCACGGGCAGGCGGCGCACCATGGCGGGGACGGCGCGCTCGCGCAGCCAGGCGGGCAGGTGGCGCCACGCGTTGGCCAACCGCCAGGCGAAGTGGGTGCGGTAGCCCGCGAAGAGCTCGTCGCCGCCGTCGCCGCCCAGCGCGACCGTGACGTGGCGCCGCGCCAAGCGGCTCAGATACCAGAGCGGGATGGCGCTGCTGTCCCCGTAGGGCTCGTCCATGGTCTCGGTGAGCGGGCCCAGGAAGGTGTCCGGATCGGGGCGCACCCGCTCGATGTGGTGCTCGGCGCCGACTCGCGCGGCCATCTGCGCGGCGTGCGCCGTCTCGTCGAAGGTGGCCTCGACGAAGCCGATCGTAAAAGCCTTGACCGGCGTCTCGGTGCCCTCGGCCATGCACGCGAGCACGGCGCTGCTGTCGATGCCGCCGCTCAGGAACATGCCCAGCGGCACGTCGGCGATCAGGCGGCAGCGCACGGCGGCGCGCAGGCCGTCGAGCACCTGATCGGCGGCCTCGGCGAAGCTCGGCGTGCGCGGCGGTGGCGCGACGCTGTGGAAGGTCTGCCGCCAATAGCGGCGCTCGCGGACGGCGCCGTCCTCCCAGACCAGCGCGTGCGCGGGCGGCAGCTTGCGGATGCCCCGCAGCATCGTGCGCGGCCCGGGCACGTAGTTGAGCCCCAGGTAGTCGTGGTGCGCCTGCAGATCGATCGCGTCGTCCACCACCCTCGACGCCAGCAAGGCCTTGATCTCACTGGCGAACAGGAGCGTCCCCGGGCTCGGCTCCGCCAGGAACATGGGCTTGATGCCGAAGCGGTCGCGCGCCACGAGCAGGCGTCGCCGCGGGCCATCCCACAGCGCGAAGGCGAACATGCCGACCAGGCGATCCAGCATCGCGTCGCCGTGCGCGCGGTAGAGGTAGAGCAGCACCTCGGTGTCCGTGCGCGTCCGGAAGCGGAAGCCCTGCGCCTGCAGCTCGGCCCGCAGCTGGAGGAAGTTGTAGATCTCGCCGTTGAAGACGACGCGCAGCTCGCCCTGCTCGTCGGCCATCGGCTGCACGCCGACGTGCCGGGTGTCGACGATCGACAGGCGGCGATGCCCGAGCCCCACGGCCGCGTGGTCGTCGCGGCCGAGCCACAGACCGGCGTCGTCGGGGCCCCGGTGGCGCAGGCAGTCGCGCATCTCGACGAGGCGCGGCCGGCTGACCGGCGGCGCGGGACCCACATAGCCGACGAGCCCGCACATCTCAGGCGCGACCCCGTCCCGTCGCGACCACTGATCTCAGCAGGGCCTCGTAGCGGTCGACGATGGCGTCCTGGCTGTAGTGCGCCACCACGTGCTCGCGAGCGCGCGCGCCCATGGCCCGGGCTCGCCCCCGGTCGCCGTGCAGCGCGCGGATCGCGGCGGCCAGCGCGCCGGCGTCCTCGGGGGGCACCACCAGCCCGCAGTCGGCCGCGTGAAGGAGCGCCTCAGTGTCGCTGCCCGCGTCGACGCCAGCGATGACCGGGCGCGCCGCCGCCATCACGCCGAAGATCTTGCTCGGCACGCTGGTGCCGGCCATGCCGTGCCGCAGCGGGGCGAGCCCCACGTCGGCCGCCGCGAGCAGCTCGGGCAGATCGGCGCGCTCCTGGGTAGGCAAGACGGTGACCCGCGGATCGCGCGCGAAGGCCTCCGCCACCATGGGCTGCGCCTGGCCGTCGCCGACCATCATCAGGCGCAGATCGGACAGGTCGCCCAGCAGCCGCCAGGCCGCCACCACCGTCTCGAGTCCCTGGCTGTAGCCCATGCGCCCGCTGAACTGCACGACGAAGGCGTCCTCGAGCCCGTGGGCCCGCCGGTAGCGGTTGTCTCCGCGTTCGCGCGGCGTGATGAGCGTGGTGTCCGTGTAGTTGGTGATCACCGCGATCTTCTCGTCGGGGACGCCGCGGTCGAGCAGGTGTCGCCGGAAGCCCTCGCTGATCACCGCGAGGCGGGTGGCCTTGCGATAGACGCGCGCCTCGAGCGCCTCGAAGGCACGGATGACGCGCCGGTTGGTCAGCACGCCCAGCCGGACGGCGGCCTCGGGGAAGAGGTCCTGCAGGTTGTAGACGAAGGGGGCGCGATGAAGCCGCCCGAGCGCCTCGTCGACCAGGCCCAGCGTCAGCGGCGGCGACGGCGTGAAGATGACGTCCACGTCCCGTACGGTGGCGCCCGCGGCGAAGGCCGAGGCCGTGAAGGACGCGTAGTTCGCCATCTTGGCCACCGCCCCGCCTTCGGGTGCGTAGATGTAGGTGCGCAAGATGTCGACGCCGTTGAGGTGGTCGCGCGCGTAGAGCTTGCGGCGGTCGGACGCCTCGATCCGGCCAGTGCCGTGGTGCGGGAAGGCGCAGACCACGGTGACGCGGTGCCCGCGGCGCACCAGGCCCTCGCACATCCCGGTCATCAGCGGCGCGTTGCCGAGCTTGTCGGGGTGGTAGTTGAGGGCCAGAAACAGGACGTGCACGGATCGCTTCCCTCCATTTGGGGCGCGGATTCTAGGGCGCGGACCCGATGAAAGCGAGGGGGGCGCGGTCGTCATGGCGGCGCCTCGACGTCGATGTTCGCGCGTCGCAGGACCGCGGCCTTGGGCCAGCGGCGACGCGCGTCGTCGAGGAGGGCGTGGGCCTCGACCAAGCGTCCCAGGGCGCGGGCCGCCTCGGTGGCCCCCAATGCG
>CALBMW010000320.1 GCA_937896275.1 uncultured Myxococcales bacterium | reverse complement strand
CACGCTCGACTGGCTGGCGGTCGACTCGAACCTGGGCGCGGTGCGCCTGCGCGACGTCGCGCTGCAGCCCGACGCGCTGGCTGGGCGGCTACGCCTGGACGTCCGCGGCGACGCCCTCGCGCTCGACGCCTTGCTGGGAGACGCTCTGCCTCGGCCCTTGCCCGCCGATCCTGTGGTGCACGTAGTGGCCGAGGGCTCGCCCACCGGCTTCAGCGTGACCGCCCGCGTGGCGATGGGCGACGCGGCGCGCGTGCGGCTGGACCTGCACGGCACCCTGCAGCCGGCCCCGGCCCTGGACCTGGTCGTGTACCTCGACGGCGTCCACCCCACCGCCCTCGGCGCCGGCGTCGACGGCACCTTCGCCGGGCACGCCCACCTGCAGGTGAGGGGCCCGCCGACGCCCCTCGACGAGCTGGCCGACGTGTCCATCGACGCCCTCGACGTGGTGGCCGAGGTCGACTGCCCCAACTGCGCGCTGCCGCCCGTGGGGCCCTTCGACGCCCAGGTGAGGGCGCAGATCGGCGGCGGGCGGGCGGACGCCGCGGTGGCTCTCGCGGCGCTCGGCGCCACGGTCGATCTGGTGGCCGCCGCGGACGGCCTGGCCGACCTCGACACCGCGGCCCTCGAAGCGCATTGGGCCGTCGCGGTACCCGACGTCGGCCGGCCGGCACGCCTGGGCGGCGTGCGCGACGTGCGCGGGCGGCTCCGAACGGACGGGCGCTGCACCGGTCGCCTCGACGCCCTCGCCTGTGCCGGCGATCTGACCCTGCGGGACGTCGCGGGCTTCGGCGTTGCCCTCGACCGCGCCCACGTGGCCTTCGACGCTGCCCCGCTGGCCGCGTCCCCGCGCTTCGCCGTGAACCTCGACTTCGCGGGCCTCTCCGCGCCGGGCGTGCCGGGGCAGGCGAGCGGTGAGGTGAGCGCGCGCGGCACACCCAAGGCCGTCGAGGTCACGCTGGACGTGGCGCGCGGCGCCGACCGCGTGTCACTGGCCGCGGGCGTCCGCCCCGGGCCGCCGCTGCGTGTCGCCCTGCACCGCCTGGAAGCCGCCGCGATGGGCGAGCGCGTGCGCACCCGCGGCCCCGCCACCGTGCGGCTGGATGGCGGCGCGGTCACGATCGAGGGCCTGCGCCTGGCCGCGCTCGGCGGCACGATCGCGGTGGACGGGCGCTTCGACGCGGCCGGGCAGAGCGACCTGCGGGCACGCCTCACCGCGCTGGATCTGGCGCACGCCCGCCCCTTCGCGCCCAAGGACCTCGCGCCCGCCGGACGCCTGAGCCTGGGCGCGCGCTTCGCCGGCTCCATGCGCGCGCCCAGGATCGAGGTCGACCTGGATCTGCGGGACCTTGGCCTGCGCGGCGCGCGGCTGGGCGATCTGACCTTGAAGGCGGACGCGGGCGCGGGTCCGGCGCGGCTCGACCTGGCCTTCACCGACGGGCCCACGCGCGCCATCGAGGTCGCGGCGACCGCCCCCCTCGGCCTCGATCTGGTGGCCGGCCGAGTGACCCCCCGCCCCGACGCCGATCACCGCCTGAGGTTGGTCCTGCGCGGCGTCGATGATGCGTGGCTGGCGCCCCTGGTGGCGCTGCCCGAGGGCATGGGGTTCGCGATCGCGGGTCGGGTCACTGGCGAGGGCCGACGCGGCGCGTGGTCGCTCGCGGCGGACCTCCTTGGCCTCGCCCGCGCGCCGCAGCTGGCTCCGGTGCCGTTCAGGATGCGCGCGACGGTCGAACCGATGGAGCAGATGGTGAGCCTGGACGCCGAGGTGGGGCCCGCCGGCGGCGAGGGCGAGCCGGCCGACGTGCACGTCGAGGTCCGCGTAGGCGCAGACGTCGAGGCGCTCGCGGCGGGCACGAAGCCGAACCTGACGACCTTGCCGGTGACCGCCGACGTGCGCGTGCCGGGCGTCTCGCTGACCACCTTCGAGCCCCTGCTGCCGCCGGTGCTCTACGGCCTGGTCGGCACGCTCGACGTCCAAGCCCACGCCGACGGGACCGCCGCCAAGCCCGCGCTGTCGGGGAAGGTGACCCTGCGCGACGGGGCCGTCACGGTCGTCCCGCTGGGCCAACGCCTGACCGATCTCACCGCCGATCTGCGGCTCGCCGACCGGCGGCTCGAGATCGAGGCCTTCGACTTCAGCGCCAGCGGCGGGAAGGGCGCGCTGCGTGGGGGCGTCACCGTGACGGAGGCGCTGGGCCTGGACGGCGAGCTCCGCGTCAGCCTGGACGCCCTGCCGATCGTCGCGCCGGGCGTGCCGCCCTCGGTGCTCGACAGCCGCGTGAACGTGAAGGTGGCCCGAGCGGACGCCGCCTCGCCGCTGCGCGCCGACGTGACGGTGCGCGGCACCACCTACCGCATCCTCGACCTCAGCGCGTCGGGACCGCGCCCCATCCCGAGCGACCCGGACGTCGTTTACGTCGACGCCCGCGCCCGAGCCGAGCGCCCCGCCGAGCAGACCGTCGCGAAGGCCGCCGACGAGCCCCCCGCGGCCCCCGCGGCGCCCACCGTGGTGCACGTGCTGCTCGCCGAGCCCGTGACCATCATCGGCCCCATCCTCGACATGCAGTGGGAGGGCGAGGTCACCGCGACCCTGGGCGCGACGGTCCAGGTCGAGGGCGGCCTGGAGTCACGCCGCGGCTTCATCGAGCTGCTGGGCAACCGCTTCGTCATCGAGGAAGGCACGGTGAGCCTGCCCGAGGGCTCGCTGGTGCCGTTCGTGCGCATCGTGGCGCGCGTCGAGACCGAGGAGGCCGTGGTCACCGCCACGATCCAGGGCAAGGCGACCCGCCCCACCCTCACCTTCGAGAGCGACCCGGCGTTGCCCACCGATCTGATCCTGACGCTGCTGATCACCGGCAGCACCACGCCCAATGACGAGGACGCCCGCAGCGTCGAGGAGCAGGCGGCCACCCTGTTCGCCACCTTCCAGGCCCCCGCGGTCGAGCGCGCCGCCCAGGAGCGGCTGGGCATCGACCGCGTGCGGCTCACCTTCGGTGAGGGCGGCGTCGAGTCACCCATCCTGTCCTTCGGCAAGCACGTCGCGCGATGGCTCTACGTCGAGGCGCGCTACCACCACAACCCCACCGACTCCGAGAACGAGACCGAGCTGAGCGCCGCCACCCAGCTCTCGCGCCGCTGGACGCTCGAGACGAGCTACGGCGACCGCAGCATCGGCAGCGCCGACGTGTTCTGGAAGGTGCCGCTGCCGCGGCAGGGGGCCGCGCCCGCCAAGGAACGAAGGGCGAGGCCCTGAGAGCGATCAGCTCAACCGGGGGCGCGGTCGAGAGAACAGGACGAACGCCGCGAGGCCCCCTTGGCCGGCCGGCGTGCCGGCAGAGTCTCGAGGGCCGGGGCGCGCAGTTCACCCGCGCTCGCCCCCCAGAGGTAGCCTCACCCTGGCGCCGACCGCCACGAACGCGCACCATGCAGCCCACGACCAGGGGGTGCTTCATGCCCGGTGCCGTCCGTCCCGTCGCGCGCTCGCTCGCGCTGTTTTCAGCGCTCGCCGCGGTCGCGCTCATGGCGGCCTGCGAGCCTCCCTCGTCGCCGGCGGCGCGGACCTCGACCCCCGCCGGCGAGGGCCCCACCTTCGAGGCCCTCCGCGCCGCGGCGGCCCGCTTCGAGGTCCCCCTGCCCCTGCTCGTCGCCGCGGCCTGGAGCGAGTCCCGCCTTCGCCACCGGGACGGCCTCGGGGACGCCCGCGGCCTCTTCCAGCTCGACCGGGCCGCCATCGAGCGGGCCACCGGCCTGCTGCACATGTCGCCCGACCGCATCGCGACCGACCTCGACGCCAACGCCCTGGCCTTCGCCGCGCTCGTCGCGGACAACGTCGGGGCGCCGCGCCCGTCGGCCGACGACACCGAGCAGTGGCTCGACGCCGTGGCGGGCGTCCGCACGGGCGACCTCGCGGCGCGCTCCCTGCGCGACGGCACCCGGCAGGCCCTCGAGGCGGGCGTGGACGTGCGCGTGCCGCAGGGCTGGGTTCGGCTCAATCCTGCGCCCCTCGGCACGCTCACGCAGGCCGCGCGCCCGGACACGCCCCTCGCGGAGTGGATGCCGAGCCCCAACTTCAACAACGCCAGCCGCCAACGCGGCGACGTCGACACCGTGGTCATCCACGTCACGCAGGGGGGCTTCGGCGGCGCGGTGTCCTGGCTGCGCAGCCCCGAGTCCCAGGTCAGCAGCCACTACGTGATCCGATCGGCCGATGGCTACATCGTGCAGTTGGTCGAGGAGGAGGACGTCGCCTGGCACGCGCGCAGCTGGAACAGCCACTCCATCGGCATCGAGCACGAAGGCTTCGTCGACGATCCGGCGTGGTTCACCGACGCCATGTATCGGGCGAGCGCGCGCCTCACCCGTGACATCTGCGACCGCTGGGGCATCCCGGCGACGCGGGAGCACATCCTGGGGCACGTGGAGCTGACGGGGAACGACCACTCCGATCCGGGCCCCCACTGGAACTGGGACCGCTACATGCAACTCGTCGGCGGCCCGGACGTGCCGCCCGAGCCCTGCGCCACCGTGCCCCCCGAGGGCGGGGTGGTGGACGACGGCGGCCCCTGCTTCGTCCGCTTCGGCAACCCCCAGTACTGGCGGCCCGAGCAGGCCGGCGTGGGCGGCGGCCTCATCTGGACCAACGGCTTCGTGAGCGACGAGCCCAGCAACTGGGCCCAGTGGTCCCTCGAGCTCGAGGCCGCGGGGCGCTATACGCTCGAGGTCAACGTCGTGGATCCCTTCAATCGCTCCCAGGCGGTGCCCTACGGCGTGCGCGCCGCCGGTCAGGAGCACGCGGTGATCCTCGACCAGTCCACCGCCGACGGGTGGCGGGGCCTGGGCGCCTTCGACTTCGCGGCGGGCGGCGATCAGTGGGTCCGCGTCTTCGACAACACCGGCGAGGCGGAGGCCGACCGTCACATCACCGTGGACGCCGTCCGCTTGCGCCTGCTGGACGCGCCCGTGACCGGCGACCCGGACGCGGGCGCGCCCGAGGACCCCGACGCCGCGACCCAGCCCCCGGTCGACGCGGCCCCGACCCCCGACGCCGCCGTGCCCGA